>JAIELS010000089.1 GCA_019752795.1 Sphingobacteriaceae bacterium | reverse complement strand
AAGCTAAATAAATAACTTCTAATTTTTTTACTCTCAATTTGCCTGATAAATAATCTAATCCTGTTGTTATCCTCAAAACACTACATTTCGTACTATAATCCAAGGTTTCTAATTAAGAGGGCGGTTCAATTTTTACCCTGTATCCTCGCTTTGATTCTTCCTTAAATCAATTAAAAGCCTCAAGTCATCCATTAGTCGGTTCAAATTTTCCCTTGTGTGGCCCACAGAAAGCCGCTTCTGAATTTATTCTGAAGCGGCTTTTTTATATTCAAGACGAATAAGTGAAAAATGCATCAAATAAATTATTTTTAATATATGCTAAAATGCACAGCTGTTTTTGTTGTAAAATTATAATTTAACTATTCAGTTAGTTGATAATGAAATCTTTATTCAATTTCTTCAATCATAAGTAAAGTAATTGTCTTTTTCTAATTATAATTATAATCTAATTTTATTCGTAAAGTATCTAAAATTAGCTGCCTTTATTTGTAATTTTAAAATTTTAAATGCTATTTTGAGCAATAAACAAAATCTATAATAGTATTTTAAGATTTGCTCTAATACAATTATCATTAATTTCTTTAAAAACATGAAAAAATACCTTGGAATTTTAGCTATATCTGCTTTATTTGCCTGTAATAGTAATACAAATCAAACTGAGACTACCAAAGATACTACAAGTGTAAAAAAAGATACTTTAGCAGTATCTGCAATCAGTTTTAAGGATGCGAAAGTTCAAGGTATTTACAACTCTTATATTACTTTAAAGGACGCATTGGTTGCTTCTAATTATGATGGAACTAAAACTGCTTCAAAATCTTTGGAAGAGCAATTGAAAACTTATAAAGGATGTGAAAATACAGCCCTAGTTGTTAAAAATATAGAAAATGCTAAAGATATTGCTGCACAGCGTAAAGATTTTACAGCTTTAAGTACTGACTTAATTGCGCTTTTTAAAAATGTAGAGCTAACTTCAGGTAGTATATTTGTTCAACATTGCCCAATGGCGAATAAAGGTAATGGCGGTGATTGGTTATCTTCAGCTAAAAAAATTCAAAATCCATATTATGGAGATGAAATGATGGAGTGTGGAGCAGTTGTCGAAGAAATTAAAACTAAATAAATATTTAGGGATAATAATTTAACATTAATGTTATGTTAGAAATCTCATAATTAATTACAGATTAACTAATTTTGTTATTCATAAAACTATAATATATGTCAGATATTGCAGAGATTAAGATAGACGGTAAAACTTATGAATTTCCAGTGATTACTGGTACCGAAGGAGAGAAAGCTATCGATATTTCAAAACTAAGGGATTTAACAGGTCATATTACTTTAGATTTGGGTTATAAGAACACTGGTTCTACTAAAAGCGCAATTACTTTTTTGGATGGAGAATTAGGTATTTTAAAGTACCGTGGTTACGCTATTGAACAATTAGCAGAAAAATCTACATTTCTTGAGGTTGTATATTTATTAATATATGGCATTTTGCCTACAAAAACTGAACTAGCAGATTTCCAAAGTCAAATTAGTCGTCACACACTAATTCATGAAGACATGAAGAAATTTTTAGATGGTTATCCTTCTAAATCTCATCCAATGGCACAATTGGCTTCGTTAGTTTGTTCTTTATCAACTTTTTACCCTGAGTCATTAAATGCAAATTCTTCAAAAGAAGAAATGAATTTAACGATGATTAAGTTATTGGCTAAATTCCCAACTATTGTTTCATTTATTTACAAAAAATCTTTAGGACATCCGTTAATTTATCCTAAAAATAAATATGATTACGTTACCAATTTCATGAATATGATTTTTGGACAACGTACAGAAGATGTTCATATTGATCCGGTTGTGGTTAGCGCAATGAATACTTTACTAATTCTTCATGCAGATCATGAGCAAAATTGCTCTGCTTCTACAGTTAGAATGGTCGGTTCATCAGATTGTAATTTATACGCTTCTGTTTCTGCTGGTATTTCTGCACTTTGGGGTCCATTACATGGTGGAGCTAATCAAGCTGTGATAGAGATGTTAGAGTTAATTAAAGCTGATGGAGGTGATACTGAAAAATGGATTAACAAAGCAAAAGATAAAAATGATCCATTCCGTATGATGGGATTTGGACATCGTGTTTATAAAAACTTTGATCCAAGAGCCAAAATCATTAAAAAAGCTTGTGATGATATTCTAGAAAAACTAGGTATCAATGATCCTGTTTTAGCAATTGCTAAGAAATTAGAAGAAGCAGCTTTAAATGACCCTTATTTCATTGATCGTAAATTATATCCGAACGTGGATTTCTACTCAGGTATTATTTACAGAGCTTTAGGTTTCCCAACGGATATGTTTACTGTATTGTTTGCTTTAGGTCGTTTACCAGGATGGATTGCACAATGGAAAGAAATGCATGAGAATAAGGAACCAATTGGTCGTCCTCGTCAAGTTTATGTTGGCGATGTGAATATGGAGTTTGTAGATCTTGATAAAAGATAAAATAAAAAACTTAAATGCAAAGAGCCCAGTAGAAATACTGGGCTCTTTGCGTATCAATTATTTTTTATATAGTATATTAATTTACGGGTCTTGATGGTGGAGGTGGAGTTTTTCCTCTTTTTGAATTATTAGGACCTCTTTTACCTTCCTCACCTTTTCTATCTTTCATTTTACCTCTCATCTCGCTTCGAGAAGCAGCTAACGTTTTTTTCTGATCAGCAGTTAAAATAGCTTCAACTTTATCTTTGTTCTGTTTCATGAAAGTTTTACGTTCTTCCATTTTATTTTTCATGGCAGCTTGATCTCTCTTCCTCCATTCATCATTCTTTTTAATGCGATCTATTTCAATCTGCTTAATTTTAGATTTTTGATCTGCTGTTAAGTTCAATTTTTTCTCCCAAGCGCTAGCGGCTTTTTCAGCTCTAACTTCTGGTGTTGCTTGTTCTCTTCCGTTTTGTCTGCCTGGTCTCTGGGCGTAGCTAGTAGTAAATCCTATTACTATGAAAGCTAAGGTGTAAAGTAATTTTTTCATGTGTTTTACTAATTGGTTATTTAGTAGGATAGATAAAAAAATTACAATTTAGTTTAATAGGCTATTGTTAAAATATGTTAATTCTTATTTAATTGAGATATAGACTTTTGCATTTGAGCCATCATGCTTGATAAAGTTTCTATGGTTGGTTCTGCTGTAGGTTCTGGTAGAGTAGTGGAAATATAAGCCTTAGCTCTCCATATTTCTAAAATATCATCTGCAGCAACTGAATAAGG
The DNA here is from genome assembly GCA_019752795.1 of Sphingobacteriaceae bacterium. Classification (GTDB taxonomy): domain Bacteria; phylum Bacteroidota; class Bacteroidia; order Sphingobacteriales; family Sphingobacteriaceae; genus Pedobacter. The sequence goes on along the minus strand of JAIELS010000089.1, from coordinate 9,218 downwards.
ATCGTAAACAGTATTGTCTGAAATTAACTTTAATTCTTTATTTTCTTTAAAACGATTTCCAGCTCTTTTGTAAACTACACCTTCATTCTTACTAATGATAACGTAGGTTTCACCAGTTTTAACATCATTCCAATTGTCCATATACTCTCCAATAATTACACTTCCAGGTTGTATAGGTAACATAGAATCTCCCATTATTTCAAATGCTCTAAAAGTACCTTGTCTTAATGCTGGTAATGGCAGTTGAAATTTTGGTAAATCTTTAACATATTGTGGATCAGAAAATCCATTTAAATAACCAGCACTTGCCTTTACAGGAACTAACTCTATATTTTCGTTATCATTCTGATCTACCGAAATACTTAAAACTCTTAAATTAGAACCCTGACTTTTTGGTTTTGGTTTCCAACTATCATTAATGTTTTCGTTGATAAATTCATCTATGGTTAAATCAAAATATTCTGCTATTTTTTTTAGTAAATCATATTTTGGCTCTGCTCTATCTTCTTCGTAGGCGCCAATTAAAGAACGCTTAATTTCCATAGCATCAGCAAATTGTTGTTGCGTATGACCTTTTTTCTTTCTTAAGTACTTAAGGTTACTTGAGATGTTTGACATAAAAATAATTTTAAAATAAATTTGTTTTTACTAAAATTGTTAGTATTATTGTGCCAATAAAGTTAGTAATTATATTTAAAAGTACAAACATTTATCTAATTAATTTAGTTTTTATCCTTTAAGCCGAGAAGTCATGAAAAAATTTGTTTACATCGTTACAGACAGAAACCGCACTAGTTTACATGTAGGAATGAGTGCTGATCTAATAAAGACATTAGATTTTTATAAGCAGATGCCAAACTTGTTTTTTGATAGTGGCCAGCAATTAACTCGGTTAGTATATTTCGAAGAGTTTAAAACCGAAGCACAAGCATTAACTCGTTTTAAATTAGTTAGCCGTTTTACTAGATCTCAAAAGGAGAGAATAGTTCGTTCTTGTAATCCAGATTGGATTGATTTAACGATTGGTTTAGATTTTGAAAATATAATGACTCACCAAAAATTAAATACACAGGTTATATTACCTTTAATTCTATCATAGAACATAAAAAAAGCGCTCCAAATAATTACTTGGAACGCTTTTTTTATGAGCTAATTAGATTACCATCCTGGTGCAAATGTTAAACCAAATACACCTGCTTTAATGTTTTTACGCTGAAAAGGAAAAGCATAATAAGGTTCTATAATAAATGCATTAAATAGATTTACCCTTAAAGATATACCAGCACTTAATGCAGGTACACGCTCTATAGGAGTTCCGTCTGGTAATAACACTCCATTTGGTTGCCCTTTAAATGCTACTTTAGAATCCTCAGTCCAAGCAACACCTGCATCAAAGAATAAGTTTAAATCAGTTAATAAAAATCTAGATGGAATTTGAGTTAATTTTTTAGGGCCAGTAAAAGGTAATCTAATTTCAAAATTAAATATTGCCATTTTACTTCCTGATAATTGATTGATATCAAATGTTCCGGTATTGGCATTTTGACTATTGTAAAAAGAGTTAGCCTCATATCCTCTAATGTAATAAGAATAACCAATATACATTGGATAGAGGTTTTCTCCGTCTCTTCCTAAACGCATATAATTAATTGCTCTAAATGCAAAGGTTAAAGGTTTTGCTCTAATATACTTTCTTACATCAGCAGATACAGCAGTAAAGCTATAATCACCAAAATATTTTTCTACGCCTAATCTATACCTAAAACCATCTAAAGGGGCGGTTAAGCCAAAAATGCTATTGTCGCCAATAAAAGCGGCATTAGTTTGAAAAATTGCAAATGGTTTAAGCGGAATACCAATTGTATTTGTCGCCTCAGCGTTTGATACTTTTTCTCTATCTGAACCAAGAAAATAAGTAGGATAACCACCGATGTCTTCATAATAGCTATTAAATCTATCTAATCGATAACTATAATGAGAATAAGCAGTTCCAAGTTCAAAACGATTTGATTTATTGAAAGGATAAGAACCGAATACTTCTATTTTATTCTCAAATGTTCTTAATATATTCGTACTTATTGTATCAATTGGATCTCCTCCAGTAGCAGGGTTATATGCGCCAAAAGTTCTAAAACCTGTAACATAAGGGACATGTGAAACAGCAACTCCCCAATTAATTCTGCTTTTTTGATTAATGTAAGCAGCTAATCCACCAAAGTCATAAATTTCTCCGTTAATAGATAAGTTTGCAATAATTTGATTTCGGCCTAATATATCACTAAACATACCTATCACACCACCCTGTAAGCCTGTTCCGAATCTACTTGTAGAAGCTCCAACGCCACTATTAGCTAAATAATCTAATTTAAATTTAGGTCTGTAAGGAACAGTTTTCATTGAATCTGTTGTTGTTTTCTCAAAACGCTCAAAATTAATAAGGTTAGAGTTTACAATATTTACACCAATATTTTCCATTGGAGGAAGAATAGCAGCGTCAAAATTAACATCTTGGTTATTAACAGGTTTAGCTTTGAAGTTGCTTAATGGTGAATTATATAAGGTGTAACGTTGGTAACGATAATAGCTATAAATAATGTCATCATTTCTCGAAACTGTAATCGCGGGAGAGAACTCTGTAATGCCACTTATACCAGTAAAATAATCAGTAAGTTGCTTAACTGAATTATCTGCCAATGTGTATTCATACAAGTTCCTAAAACCATCTCTATTTGATAGGAAAAAAATACGTTTACTATCTCCAGAGAATTGTGCATTTAAATTATTTGCTCCGCGGAATACAGGGATATTACTTAAAGTTTGTGTAGGAATATCATAAACGGTTAAGTTAATTGGATTAACTGCGTTGATATTATTTGCCATCATAGCTGCTCTATCGCTAGAAAATACTATTTTAGTTCCATCTGGCGAATAATTTGGTGCATAATCTGAATATTCATCATTAGTGATTTGCTTAACCTCTTTAGTAGTTAAATTATAAGAGAATATATCACTTTGACCTTCAATCATCCCAGAAAATGCAATTTCATTTCCGTTAGGGGCCCAGGTTAAATTACCAAATTGTTCAACCTTACCCATAGCTGCTTGTAATACTGTATTTCCGTTAGCTACATCAACAATTAACAATTGGTTTTTTCCTTTACTAAATATACTGAAAGCAAATTGTTTACTATCAGGAGACCATGTGCCGGCAGATTCGATGAAGTTAAAATCGTCTATGTGTGTATTGGAAATTTGGCTACTTATTTTTCTAATAATTTTGCCAGTTTTGGCTTCAGCTAGGAATAAATCTATACCAAATAGATCTTTCTCTGATAAAAATGCGAGGTACTTACCGTCAGGACTAATTGCTGGGGCAACGTTCATATTTCCAGCATTTTTATTGTCAATTATTTTTGTGCCAGCAATTTTAATCTGCGAGCTATCTGCTTTTAATAATGGTCTATAGTGTTGTTCAATGGAGTTTTTCCATAAACCAGATAATGTTTTATCATCATAACCTAAAGTATATTTAATCCCATTTTCATAACCATATCTTGCTGTTGCTTTAAATAGGGGAACTATAGTTGTATCGCCATATAATGAGCCTATAAATGTCCAAAATGCTTGTCCATATCGATAAGGAAAGTATTTATTAGAATTAGTTAAATCTTTTAAAGAAGGTATATCTCTGTTTAGCATTGCATCCCTCATCCACATAGATGTAAATGCATCTTTTTTACCTACCGATAAATATTCTGCCATTCCTTCTACCATCCAAAGTGGTGTATTGCTAATGCCCTCTAAGCTAAGAGAGTCTTTTTCTAATAATAGATGATATTGAAATGCGTGTACCAATTCGTGTCCTAAAACATGTCTTGTTTGGCTATTTAAATCTAGAATGGGCATAATTACCCTATTTTTTAACGCTTCTGTAACCCCGCCAGTTCCAACGCCAATATCTCCATTTAACGCAGTAGTCTGTTGAAAATCGGGATGGTTATTATAGAGGATAATTGGATTTTTCTTTAAAAAAGTATCTCTAAATACTTCTTGGTGCATTTTGTACCAAGTTTCTGCATCTTGTGCAAACTTTTTTAATAATTTTTCGTTATCAAGATAATAATATATTTCAAAATGCGGAGTTTGTAAAACTTTAAAATCTTGGCTTTTATATCTTACTCTATTTTGACCAAAATATTGAGCTTGTACTGTTGTTAATGATGATAAAATAAATAACAAAATCATCAAAGACTTTTTTGGAAGGGCTAATTTTATATTCATGGTACTCATTTTAAGAACTAGACTTTTTAAATTACGAAAAAAAATTGAAACTAGATTTAATTGATTAAACGCCATTTGTTTTCTCTTTTTCTTTTTGCTCCTGACGTTGTTTTCTTTTTAAATCTCTTTCTTCTTTTTTAGTTAAAGGTATAATTGCTGTTGTTTTTTGTTTTACAGGAGTTTCTGTTGTTTTCTTTTCTTCTATTTTTTGCGTTTCTACTTCAATTTTAGGTGTTTTGATTTCATCATTATTAGGAATTTCTATATTTAAAGAATCTATAGAAACGCTATCTGTTACTACTGTATCAATTACTTGAACTGGAGTAGGGCAGTTAAATTTTCTTGTTATTTCTACTTTTGCTTTAGGAAATGGTCCATATGTATATCCACTTGTTGGGTCTTGATATACTTTCTCCATAAATTTAGCAAAAATTGGTAAAGCTGTACGTGAACCTTCTCCTTGTTCTCCGTTTTTAAAATGAGCTGTGCGTTCATCACAACCAACCCAAACACCTGTAACTAGGTCTTTTGTAATTCCCATGTACCAAGCATCTACATAGTCAGATGATGTTCCAGTTTTTCCACCAATTTGGTTATTTTTTTTCCATAAATCCCATTCCCATAAGGCTCTTGATGTTCCTCCAGGTTCATCCATCCCGCCTCTAAACATGTATAACATTAACCAAGCTATTTCTTCTGTTAAAACACGTTTAGTTTTTGGTTTAAACTCTTCAATAACGTTATCATTCTGATCGGTAATCTTTTCTACTAAAATAGGATCAGTTTTTATGCCTTCATTTAAAAAAGTACTGTATGCTTTTACCATCTCAAATACAGAAACATCATTTGGTCCTAAACTAACAGATGGTACAGATTCTAAATGACTGTCAATTCCACATTCTTTAGCCCATTTTACCACATTATCCCAGCCAACCTTTTCGGTAACTTGTGCCGTTACTGTATTTACAGATTTACCCATTGCCCAACGTAATGACATTTCCTGATAAGAATTACTCCAATCGGCATTTTTAGGCTCCCAATATTCTGTTTTACCTTTATTTTGGTATGCAATTTTTACTGGCTTATCTATAAATGTATCACAGGGGCTCATTCCGCTTTCTAGAGCAGCTAAATAAGCGAAAGGTTTAAATGTAGAACCAGCTTGGCGTTTAGCTTGATTTACATGGTCATATTTGAAAAATTTATGATCAATACCGCCAACCCAAACTTTAATTTTACCACTTTTAGGTTCCATTGTCATCATTCCGGTATTCATTATTTTGCCGTAGTAACGAATAGAATCCATGGTTGAAAATAAGGTATCTCTATCACCATTGTAAGAGAAAATTCTCATTTCTTTCTTTTTATTAAAATAAGCGTCTATAGAGTCTGTATTGTTATTGTATTTTTTCTGCAGTAAAGCATAAATAGGCAAGTTTTTCTTTGCTCTTTCTGGATAATCAACTTTTTTCCGTTCAGAATCTTCCCAAGGATCTTCATTTCCCCAAACATTATAAAAACGTTTTTGTAATATTTTCATTTGATTTTTTACCGCTTCTTCGGCATAGCCTTGAAGTTTAGAATCTATAGTGGTATAAATTTTTAAGCCGTCTTCATATAAATCAATATTATTTTCCTCACACCATTTTTCTAGATATTTATCAACAGCAGCTCGCAAATAAGAATCGCCATCACTACCATCTTTCATTTTACCTTCTTTTAATTGTAATGGCTGTTTAATTAAAAGAGAAAGACTATCCTTACTCAGAAAATTATACTTATTCATTTGGCTTAAAACCGTATTTCTTCTTTCTAAAGCTCTATCAGGGCTTTTTAAAGGATTGTATAGGTTAGTTCCTTTAAGCATTCCAACAAGTAAAGCAGCATCTGTTGTAGATAATTCTTTTGCTTCTTTATCAAAATAAATACGAGAAGCCGTTTTTATTCCGTAAGTGTTATTGCCAAATGATACCGTATTTAAATACATGGTAATAATATCATTTTTGCTATAATTCGATTCTAATTTCAGAGCTGTCACCCACTCTTTAAGTTTAGAAACAAAAGTTCTTACTAACGGGATATGTTTAATTAAACCAGATGCTTTACTATATCTGGTTCGATATAAATTTTTCGCTAATTGTTGTGTAATTGTACTTGCACCGCCATCTTTACCCATACCAACAACTGCTCTGCCAACTGCTTGGATATCAATTCCAGAATGTTTGTAAAATCGAATATCTTCAGTAGCTACTAAAGCATTTAATACATTTGGTGCAATTTCATTATAATTAACGGGTGTTCTGTTTTCTTTGAAATAACGGCCTATTAATTTGCCATCTGATGTGTATAATTCTGAGCCAACGCGTTGTGCGGGCTTTTTAATGTCTGCATAACTAGGAGAGTAGCCGAAAAGCCACAAAAAATTAACTTGTAAAGCACAAAAGAAAATAACAATGTAAAATACAAAAATGGATATGTAACGTAAGTACCTATTTTTTATTTCTTTAAACATGGGATAAAGATGGAAAAAACGTGAAATATTATCTGTTAAATTGTGTTAAAAATACAACTACAAATTAACGTATTTAATTTACTTAAATTTCTTCTATATTTAAAATAAAAACACCAGCATGAAGACAAATACAAAAAAATACCTTGCACCAACAGATGGTAGTTTTGATTTGAAAAAATTTAGTACAACTTATGATGGTCATTTAGATAAAGAAACAGGAAAAGAAGAATTATTAAAAGTTAAAGAGAGTTTACATGATTTACAAGAAGTGTTGTATGCCGCAAACTCTCATTCTATTCTTATTTTATTTCAAGCTATGGACGCCGCCGGTAAGGATAGCGCCATAGAGCATGTAATGTCTGGTATAAATCCTCAGGGTTGTCAGGTTTACAGCTTTAAAACACCAACTAGCGAAGAATATGAACATGATTTTTTATGGCGACATTACAAAGCTTTGCCTGAAAGAGGTAGGATAGGGATACATAATCGTTCTCATTATGAAAATGTATTGGTTTGTAAAGTGCATCCAGAATATATTATGAGCGAGAATATTCCTAATTATAATGATGTTGAAAAAATTGATCAGAAATTTTGGAATAATAGATATGAGAATATTAAAAATTTTGAGAAGCAATTAATAGATAATGGGACAATTGTTATTAAAATTTTCTTACATGTATCTAAAGACGAACAAAAGAAAAGGTTTTTAGATAGAATTGACGATTCAGCAAAGAATTGGAAATTTTCTGCTGGAGATTTAAAAGAACGAGCTTTGTGGTCAAAATATATGGACGCTTATCAAGATGCAATACAAAAAACTTCAACTGCCAATTCACCTTGGTATGTGATACCTGCTGATGAAAAATGGTATGCAAGATTAGCAATAAGTCAAATTTTAGTTGAAACAATGGAAGATTTAAAACTTAAATATCCAGTTTTGCCAGATGAAGAAATAGCTCAATTAGAGCTTTTGAAACAACAATTATTAGCGGAGTAAATCAAATTCTATTTTAAAATTAAAAAAATAGAGGCAATGAAAATCATTAAGTGATTTTTATTGCCTCTAAAGAGTTATAGTTTTATCAGTGTTTCTGTTTAAATACTTTATCTGACAGGTCTTTTTTCATTAAAAGCAATGATGTAATTTAGTTTTAAACGTTCTACATCTTTTTTAGTTAGAGTAACAACCTCTTCATCTTCAATTTGTTTCAATTTCATTTTAACAGTTTTGTATACTTCAACCAAATGCCCAGGTATAATTGGACTAATTACGCTAGGGATGTAGTTTTTTCTTATTCTATTCATCTCTTCTTCATCGGCTAGCTTTACAATCCAGCTATCATCAGTTTTAAACCCACACTCGTCTGCAGAATTTTTTAATTGAAAATTGAATAAATCTGCTTCAAAAGCTGCTGTTTTGTTTTTCATTCTATTGTATTTTAGGATTTCTCAGTAACAAACCTCTCCATTAATTTGGTTTATGATTTGTAAAATATAAACGATTGGAGATTACTGCTTGAAATGTAAAGATACGTTAATAGAATGATTCTATTGTCGGTAATTTGTTAGTTATTGTTATTAAAAAACAACTCTATTTTTTTATATCCAATTAAAATATACATTTGCATCGCTTTTTGGTTTCCAACGAAAGTTGGAATTAAAAGGGAATACGGTGTAAATCTGTAACTGTCCCGCAGCTGTAAGCTCTATTAAAGTTTTTCAAATCTTAAGTCACTGTCCCGATAAATCGGGATGGGAAGACAGAAAAACCAGAGTAAGTCAGAAGACCTGCCTAAAAGATTAATAATTCATAGCTTTCGGGGATTGAAGCTAGGAGTGGGACTTATTTTTTCGTGCCTCATTTCTATTCTGATTCTGTTGCTGTGTGTGAAAAACTCACAACAAATGAACAAAAAAAAACAATTAATTGTTGCAGGTCTAGGACTTGTACAATTTGCCCTATTCGGGAACATCGCATTGGCTCAAGAAGTCAAAACCTTAAATGAAGTGGTTATCTCCACTAAAAATGATCAAAAACAATTACAAACAGGTAAAGTAGTTACCATTATTACAAGCCAGGAATTAGCTCGTAGCAGTGGCAGAAGTTTAGCCGAATTAATTAATCAACAAGCTGGGATTACCGTTGTAGGTGCCAATAGCAATGCCGGAAAAGAGAAAAGTGTTTTCTTTAGGGGGGCCGCAAGTGCTTATGCTGTAATTTTAATTGATGGAGTTTTAGCTACAGACCCTTCTGGAACAGGTGGCGCCTTTGATTTGAGATTACTTGCAATAGATCAAATTGAACGCATTGAAATTTTAAAAGGTGGTCAATCTAGCATTTATGGCTCAGATGCTGTAGCTGGTGTAATTAACATCATTACCAAGAAATCTGGTGTTAAACCAATTGCGCTTAATGCGGTTGCAA
>JAIELS010000185.1 GCA_019752795.1 Sphingobacteriaceae bacterium | reverse complement strand
ACCCTTTTTTATTATTTATTGAAAGCTATTCGCTTTTATCTTATTTTAGCATCATAATATGCTACAAAAACTTTCTATACGAAACTACGCTTTAATTGACACTCTTGACATTGAATTTGACAAGGGTTTAAATATTATTACTGGAGAAACCGGTGCGGGTAAATCTATTATTTTAGGTGCACTCTCACTTATTTTAGGGCAACGGGCAGAAAGTAAATATTTTTTTAGTCAAAATAAAAAATGCGTAATAGAAGGTGTATTTTTATTAAAGGATGAAAAATTAACACCAGTTTTTGAGCTTAACGATTTAGACTTTTTAAGCGAAACGATTCTACGAAGAGAGATTTCCAGCGATGGGAAATCTAGATCATTTATAAATGATACACCTGTTAACTTAACTGTTTTAAAGCAAATTGGTGAGTATTTAATTGATATTCATTCGCAACATGCTACACAAGAAATTAACGATTCTGAATTTCAATTACTGATTGTAGATTCGTTAGCAAATCATTCTTCGCTTTTAGGAAGTTATAGGATAGCTTTCAAAAAATTAAAGCAAGATAATCTGCTATTAAAAGAACTAATTGAAAAAGCAAATGAAGCTAGAAGTAAGCAGGATTATGAACAATTTCTTTTTAATGAGCTAGAACAAGCTGGGCTTAAAGAAGGAGAGCAAGAAGAACTTGAACAAGAATTAGAGAAATTAACACATGCCGAAAGTATTAAAAGGGGCCTATTAAACGCTAGCGCCCTACTTGCTGAAAATGAAATCTCTGCAGCAAGTTTATTAAAAGAGGCTTCCTTGCAACTACAAAGTATTGAAAAATTTGACCCGGAAATTAATGTTTTATACGAGCGCTTACGTTCTACCATTATAGAGCTTAAAGATATTGCAGATGAAACTTCAGTTATTGAAAATAAAACCTTGCATAGTGCAGAGCGATTATCAATTATTCAGCAACGTTTAGATTTACTTTACACTTTACAGCAAAAACATCGCGTAACGAATAATAGCGAATTATTAGTTGTACAACAAAAGTTAGCAGATAGTTTAACGCAACTGATTTCTTCTGATGAGCAAATTGAAACTCTGAAAAAGAATATTGATTTACTTAAACTTGAACTTACCAAACAAGCCAATGAGCTCAGTGCTAACCGAAAAAAATCTATCAAAGTAGTTGAAACTGCTACATGCAAAACATTACATCAAGTTGGCATGCCAAATGCTAAATTGGTTTTAAACCATCAGGTTATTTCAGAATTAAACAAAGATGGCTTAGACGAAATTCAATTGTTATTTTCAGCAAATGCTGGGCAAGCACCTGCTCCAGTAAATAAAGTCGCCTCTGGAGGAGAATTATCACGACTAATGTTAGCTATTAAATCGTTATTAGCCAAACATACTTCTTTACCAACTATAATATTTGATGAAATTGATACTGGAATTTCGGGTGAAACTGCACTGAAAGTTGGAAAAGTAATTGCTGATTTAGGTAACGATATGCAAATTTTATCCATTACGCACTTACCTCAAATTGCAGCAAAAGGAAATTCTCATTATTTCGTTTACAAAAATGAAGAAAGTAATAAAACAACAACCGGCATTCGTAAATTAAATTCAGAGGAAAGAGTTATTACAATTGCAGAAATGTTAAGCGGTAAAAACCCTGGTGCTTCTGCGCTACAAAATGCGAAGGAATTGTTGGGGTAGAAACATTATTTTCTACGAAAATTTCGTAAAAAAGAAAGAACTGGTTATATTAGCAAAATGCTTAAACGTTTTTTACTAAATTTCATTTTACTGATTTGCCTTTGCTCATCAGCTATTGCTCAAAATACTTTTTCTATAAGTGGAACAGTTAAAGACAATGTTGGAGTATTACCTGGCGCTTCAATTTATCTAAGCGGCTATAAAATTTCTACAGTAACCAATGATGCTGGAAATTTTACTTTACCAAAATTAGCACCAGGTAGTTATGACATTTTAGTACAAATGATAGGTTTTTTACCATTTAAAAAAAATATTATTTTAGAAAAATCTGTTAGCATTAATGTGGTACTTATTGAGAATACAACCCTGTTAAATGAAGTTGTTGTAAAACCAGATCCAGATAGAGCCTATCATCTTAGTTTATTTAGGGATAATTTTATCGGATTATCACCAAATGCTGAAGATTGTAAATTATTAAACCCTCAAGTATTAACTACTCATTTTGACAAATCGACAAGTATACTTACCATTAGTACTGATCAATTTTTAATCATTGAAAACAAATCACTTGGTTATAAAATCAAGTATTTACTAGAGAATTTCGAATATAATTTTAAAACAAGAATTATATATTATGCCGGCCAACCATTCTTCGAAGATTTAAAAGGAGGTTCTGCTAAACAAAAGAAATGGGCTAAAGCAAGAGAAATAGCTTTCAATGGTTCTATTCAACATTTCTTTAAATCATTATATGAGAATAAAGTAAGTGAAGAAGGATTTGTAATTAACAAGCTAATTAAAATACCTAATCCGATGAGGAAGTCAGACTCTTTAATTAATGCAAATATTAAAAAATTTACAGGTGTCGGTCAAGTCGGAAGAACAATTACATTGAATATTAGCGATTCTTTAAACTATTGGTTTAGACAAAAAAACGAGCCAAAACTAGTTAACACAATAAATAGAGCCAATGTTATTATTGATACTTTAGTTAAGCCATTTAATGAAAATTTAAAAGCTGTTGCTTATAATGATGCTTTATATATTATGTATAAAAATGAATTAGAAACAGCTATTTATCGCAATTCCGGCCATTGGCAATCTCGTCCCTTAGATATGCCAAACTATCAAATATCTGTTATTCACTTGCTTAGTTCGCCAGCTGCATTTTTTGCAAATGGTGGAATTTTGGATCCTAAAAGCTTTTTATACGAAGGATATTGGGCATATGAAAAAATAGCAGATATGGTACCTATGGATTATATTCGTCCAACTAAGAAGATGTGATAGATGAGATTGAAAACTAAATAACTTTGTTGAAAACTCTAATTTAAAATTACTAAAAATATTAGTAATTTTAAATTATGAGCACACCAGAGGAAAGTCAAAACAGTTATTTAAATGGTCGTGGTGCACAATTAAATACTTCCAATAAATTTCTTAAAAATTCTCTAGCCAAAGAACATTCTGAGGGGATAGATGATTGGGAAGAATCAAATGCCAAAACAACATTCATCATCGGAAGATCTAAGTCCATTGTAAATAAGGTTGATAGTCCTGATGTTGGCATGGCTTATTCATTAAATCCTTATCAAGGATGCGAACATGGTTGTATTTATTGTTATGCTCGTAATTCTCACGAATATTGGGGTTTTAGTGCTGGTCTTGATTTCGAAAGGAGAATAATTGTTAAAAAAGATGCTCCAGAACTTTTTAAAAAATTTTTAGAAAAAAAAAGCTGGGATGCCTCTCCTATTTCATTATCAGGCAATACAGATTGTTATCAACCTGCAGAACGAAAATATAAGTTAACTCGTAAACTTTTAGAAATTGCCTTAGCATATAAGCAACCCATTTCTATGATTACTAAAAATTCTTTAATCTTAAGAGATTTAGACCTACTGCAAGAATTAGCAAAACTAAATTTAATTTCGGTTTATGTCTCTATAACAAGTTTAGATGAAAAGTTAAGATTAAAATTAGAACCGCGAACTACAACAGCCAAACAACGTCTTAAAATTATTGAAGAATTAAGCAAAGCTGGTTTACCTACTGGAGTAATGACAGCTCCTATGATACCTGGATTAAATGATTATGAAATGCCAGCAATATTAAAAAAAAGTGCAAACTGTGGCTGTAAAAGTGCTGGATATACAGTTGTTAGGTTAAATGGGGCAATTAGCGATATATTTGAAGATTGGTTAAGGAAAAATTTTCCTGATCGATTTAACAAAGTTTGGCATCAAATACAAAGCTGCCATAATGGTAATGTTAACGATAGTAGATTTGGCACAAGAATGCATGGAGAGGGAAATTTTGCTGAAATGATCAAAAATACATTTAAGCTTCATTGCAGATTAAATGGGTTGAATCTAGAACGAGTTCATTTAGACAAATCGCTTTTTAAAGTCCCTAAACAACAAATGAGCTTATTTTAATATACAATTTTCGTCATTTCGACAGAGCGCAGCGAGAAGAAATATGTAATTTTCAAACCACTGTCTATAGCCCCTGCAATGCTTAAACAGATATCTCTTCGTTTCTCTCTTTCGATATGACGTCATAAATTTCTTATCTTAGAAATCTCAAAACAACACGATGAAAATTGCACTTGTAACCTATCAAGATAACGGAAAATATCACCTTATTAATGTAGGCAATGAAGACGATACACTACTTGATTTTTTAAAATCTAAAGGATATGTGATCACAAAAGAAATTTGGAATGATGAAGAAGTAAAATGGGAAGAATATGATTTAGTCATTCTCAAATCTCCTTGGGATTATTTTGATTTAATTGAAGACTTTTATAATTGGTTAACAAAACTTGAAAATAAAAGAGTTAGATTATTAAATCCAATAAATATTATAAAATGGAATGCTGATAAACATTATTTACAAGAAATAGAAAAAGCTGGACTAAAAGTAACGCCAAGCATTTTCATAGCAAAAGGAGATCAAATTAACTTGGTGTCATATTTTGAGTTGTTTAAAACAAATCAATTAATTATCAAACCCTGTGTAAGTGGAGGATCGAAAAACACGTTCAAAGTAACAGCAACAAATGTTGATGAAATAACAACCATATTAGCAGAACTAATTAAAAATGAAGATTTTATTGTTCAGCCCTTTTTAAAAGAAATCGAAGAACAAGGAGAATGGTCATTCCTATTTTTTAATGGAAAATTTAGTCATGCTGTATTAAAAAAAGCAAAGAAAGGAGATTTTAGAGTGCAGGCTACTTTTGGAGGTACTGTATATCATCTAGCTGCACCGTCAAATTATTTAAATAGCGCTCAGTTATACGTTAACCAATTTGCTAAAGATTGCCTTTATGCTCGTGTAGATGGCACAATAATAAATGGAGAATTCTATTTAATGGAACTAGAATTAATTGAGCCTTTTTTATTTTTAGCTGATCACAAAGATAGTTTAACAAATTACCATACGGCATTAAAACAACTCAGTTAATATAAAAATTATCTGGCTCCAAAAACTTGAGTCCAATATTTGCCTTCTCTGGCAACACCAATTTCTTTTACATTAACGTTCATAATATTTTTACAGTGTCCTTCACTAGCTAACCAAGCATCCATAACAGCTTGTTCGTCAATTTGTCCACTGGCAATATTTTCTGCAAATGCAACCGATTTGTAACCTACTAAATTCAACCTATCAGCTGTGGTCTTACCTGTTGATGATTCGTGCGCAAAAAAATTATTAGTAGCCATGTCTTTAGAATGAGCTGATGCAGCTGCGGCTAATAAATTATTCCAAGTAAGGGAAGGTACAGGAGGCATAGCAGTTATACCACAATTACAACCTGTAGCCCTTTTATCATTAACCAATTTAAGCATTAAAGTATTGTTAATATTGGTATTTACAATGATATCTGGATCAACTTTGGCGGTTTGTTGTTGTAAAGGTTCTCCTTCTTTACCACAAGAGGCAAGGATTAGAATTAGGACAACTAGAATGTTGAGAGCATTCTTCATAAAATTTAGATTTAGAATAACTAAAATACATATATTTTAATATTGATAAATATATTTTTAAAATAAAAAAGTATAATTAATAAATAAACTCTTCATAAAAAAAGCGCCTTGGTTATGGGCGCTTTTTTTTTAAAAAACAATTTGCTAATTATGCTTTGTTTTTAGTTTCTTGAATCTCTAAACGAATGCTTTGAGCTAAGTTTTTAAGATCTTGCATACCTTTACGTACACGAGTACCAGCTGCGCTGTTAGCTTTGTTGTAGAATTTGTCTGCATCAGCTTCTAAAGCTGCAACTAGTGCTTTTACTTCATTAAATTTTTTCATTTTTCAATTACTCCTTTTAGTTTTTTTTAAGGTTTGGATTAATACTCTTTTACTAAAGTAAGAGGATTATTTTAATAAAAAAATATTTTCAACAATAAAAAAGATTGTAAATAGTTGTTTTTATCCACATTTATATAGTTTATAAACAGATAGATACGTAAAAAAATAGACAACACACTGATAAACAGATATTTATATTATTTTATAAATAAAAATGCCCTCTACGATATTGTGAGGGCATTTTTTATATTTCTGTTGTATTTTTTATGTAGTTGGTATTTTAGCTTCTGCGTAATAGCCATTTTTCAACTTTTCAGATACTTCACTAAATGCATCTAAAGTAATTTGCACATCTTCCATTGTATGTACAGCTGTTGGAATTAACCTTAACTCAATCATACCTTTAGGTATAACTGGATAAACAACGATTGAACAAAAAATACCGTAATTTTCACGTAAATCCATTGTTAAAGCAGTTGCTTCTAACAATTCTCCCTTTAAAAATACTGGTGTAACAACAGTATCAGTAACACCGATATCAAAACCGCGTTCCTTTAATCCTTGTTGTAATGTTCTAGCGACTTTCCAAAGTTTTTCTCTTAATTCAGGACTATTCTTTAATAATTCTAAGCGCTTTAACAAACCAATTACCATGGGCATCGGTAATGCCTTTGCAAAGGTTTGCGAACGCATATTATACCTTAAATAATTTGTCATTTCCTCTGTAGAAGCTACAAAAGCACCAATACCTGCCATTGATTTAGCAAAAGTAGCAAAGTAAACATCTACGCCATCAATACAGTTTTGAGCTTCATGTGTACCAGCACCTGTAGGCCCCATTGTACCAAAACCATGTGCATCATCAATTAGCAAACGAAAAGTAAATTCCTTTTTTAGATCAATAATTTCTTTTAGTTTACCTTGAGCACCAGACATACCAAAAACACCCTCAGTAATTACTAAAATACCACCTCCAGTTGTTTCAGCTAATTTAGTTGCTCTTTCTAATTGCTTACGGCAATCATCAATATTATTATGTTTGTAAACAAATCTTTTGCCCATGTGTAAACGTAATCCATCTACTATACAAGCATGAGATTCGCCATCATAAACTACTACATCATTCCTATCTACTAAAGCATCAATAATAGACACCATACCTTGATAACCGAAGTTCAACAAGAAAGCATCTGGTTTACCAACAAATTCAGCTAATTCTTGTTCTAATTGTTCATGATATTTTGAGTTACCAGACATCATACGGGCACCCATTGGATAAGCCATACCAAAGTCTGCCGCTCCTTGCTCGTCTGCTTTTCTAACCTCAGGATGATTAGCTAAGCCTAAATAATTGTTTAAGCTCCATACTAAGAGTTTTTTACCCCTAAAGTTCATATGTGGTGCTATCTCTCCCTCTAATTTAGGAAAAGAGAAATATCCATGAGACCATTTTTGGTGTTGACCAATAGGGCCCATGCGTTTTGCTACTTTATCGAAAATATCCAATGTTATATTATTTAATTATCTATCTATATTTTAATTCTGCAAATTTAAGGTTAATATCGCTATTTAACAACCTAGTATTTACTAATTTATGATGTAAAAAAAGCCTTAACAATTTTCATTGCTAAGGCTTTAACTACTTATATGTTTGGTTTGTTAATCAACATTATCATGTAAGAATGAATTGTTTGGTCTAATTTCAGTAGATCCCTCTTCATCATTACTTAAAGTAAATCTAGAAACTTGAGATTCTGAAGAGTGTTGAACTTGTTGCAATTGCATTTGTTTGCGCTTGTATGCTGGTTCATTTTCTAATTCTTGCAAACCATTAGAAGTTCGCAATTTCATACTTAAATCTTTAAGTTTTAAAATTCTTTCTTTAGATTTCCTTAACTGATCTTCAATTGACTCATCATTTTTATGGTCATCTAAACCAATAACTTCTTCCTGAACTGCTACAATAGGTTCTGGAGTTATATCTTCCTCTTGTTCAATTTCTAATTCTGCAACTGGAGTTTCGAACACAAATTCCGTTTCTGCTAACTTTACTTCAAATTCAAAATTAGCTTCTTGTGTTTCAGAAACAGTTTTCTCATCTTCAATTAAATAATGAATTGCTGTATCTGCTTTAGTAGATGTTCTATCTAAATTAAATAAGTCTCCAAATAAATCTGATTGTTTTTGCTCTTCTTGTACTTTTAAAACAGGTTCAATATTAACTGGCTCTACTTTAGCTTCAATAAAAGAATTAACTGGCTCTACCGGTCTAACTAAAGGAGCTTCTTCTGGTGTTAATAAAGAAATCTTTTTAACGTTATCTTTATCTTTTGCTCTTTGTTCTGTAGTTTGGAAACCAGTAGCTATAATTGTTACAGATAAGTTATCTTGTAAATTCTCATCAATACAGTTACCCCAAATTAAATCTGCAGAAAGACCTGCTTTATCTTGAATATAATCTGTAATCACCGCTACCTCATCCATAGTTACTTCACGTAACCCTGAACTAATGTTTAATAAAATATATCTAGCGCCTTCGATTTCGTTATCTTTTAATAATGGTGAAGCCAAAGCTCCTTCTACCGCTATTAAAGCTCTATTTTCACCAGCTGCAGAATAACTTCCCATTATAGATACACCACTGTCTTTCATTACAGTGCTTACATCTTTAAAATCAACGTTTATATAACCAGGAACTGTGATAATCTCTGCAATACCTTTTGCAGCTGTTGTTAAAATATCATCTGCTTGTGCAAAAGCCGAGCCTAATGTTAGGTTACCAAAAATTTCACGTAATCTATCATTTGAAATAACTAGATAAGAATCTACGTATTTCTTAAGCTCTTCCATCCCATCATCAGCCTGCATTTTACGTCTCTTACCTTCAAATGCAAACGGAGTTGTAATAATTGCTACTGTTAAAATACCAAGTTCTTTTGCTGCTTTAGCAATAATAGGACTAGCGCCTGTACCGGTACCACCACCCATGCCTGCAGTAATGAAAAGCATTTTCGTTGTGCTACCCAACATGGCTTTGATATCGTCTATATTTTCTATAGCCGAATTTTTACCAACTTCTGGTTGTGCTCCAGCACCCATACCTTCGGTTAAGCTTGCACCCAATTGTACCTTGTTTGGAATTGGGCTAAACTCTAAAGCTTGCGCATCAGTATTACAAATAATAAAGTCTACACCAGTAATTCCTTGACGGTACATATGGTTTACCGCGTTACCTCCGCCACCACCAACACCAATTACTTTGATGATGGATGACTTATCTTTTAACATTTCGAACTTCATATTGTTATGAATCAGTTGTTTAAAAATTGAAATTTTCTGTTCATCTCTTTTGTAATATTAACACTTTTTTAACAAGGGTTTTCCACAACTGTTAATAATGTGGAAAAATGCTTAATTGTGGAAAAACATTACGGTTTTATGTATTCTTCATCGCTTACGTTCATGTCGTCTTTGATAAAATCTGTAGTCTTTTTAAGTAGTTTATCAAATAAGCCACCACCACTACGTTTTTTCTCTTTTGCAGCAGCAGGCTGTTCTACAAAAACACCAGGTTGTTTCATCTCTTCTAATAACTCTTCAGCTTTCTGTATACCTTTAATTAGTAAACCAACACTTGTTGCATACATTGGGCTTTTTAAATCATCATAAATAGTTTTAGGCATGTCTTCATATTTGGATAAATGCTCGTTAGGGTAACCAACTCTACAATCTAATCCAGTAACATATTCTACCAACTGATTTAAGTGTTTTAACAAAGCACCACCACCAGTAATTACAACACCACCGATTAATTTTTTCTCATATCCAGAAGATTTAATTTCATAGTAAACATGCTCAACTATTTCTTCCATACGGGCTTGGATTACATAAGCTAAGTTTTTTACTGAAATTTCTTTTGGTTCTCTACCTCTTAAACCTGGTACACAAATAATTTCATTTTCTTTGTTTTCTTCAGCTAAAGCTGATCCAAAACGGGTTTTTAACAATTCTGCTTGGTTGCGCATTACCGAACATCCTTCTCTAATATCTTCAGTTACACTATTACCTCCAAATGGGATAACTGCCGTGTGACGGATAATTCCTTCGTGAAAAATAGCGATATCTGTAGTACCACCACCTATATCTACTAAACAAACACCTGCTTCTTTTTCTTCGTTACTCAACACAGATTCTGAAGATGCAAGAGGTTCTAAAATTAATTCTTGGGTTTGTAAACCAGCGTTAGTTACACAACGCATAATATTTTTAACTGCTGTAACCTGGCCTGAAATAATGTGAAAGTTTGCTTCTAAACGAACTCCAGCCATACCAATTGGGTCTTTTATACCTGGCTCATTATCAATAGTAAATTCTTGTGGCAAAACATGAATAATTTCTTCACCAGGAGGCATAACTAGCTTGAACATGTCATCAATCAATTTATCAATGTCTTTCTTGCTAATCTCATTTTGCAACTCTCTACGCGTTAAAATACCACGATGTTGCAAGCTTTTTATATGCTGACCAGCGATACCAACATTTACTACACGTATTTCTACGTTAGATTGTCCGCTTGCTAATTCTACTGCAGCTGCAATACCTTGTACGGTTTTTTGAATATTAGAAACTACACCACGAGTTACACCCGCAGATTCTGCTTTGCCAATACCTAAAACTTCAATTTTATTGTGCTGTGTTCTGCGCCCCACAATTACACAAATTTTTGTTGTACCAATATCTAATCCTACTACGATTGGAGATTGAACGGTAGATTTTTCTTTGCCCATGACTTTATATTTTGTTGAGTATATTTATTTGTTCTTCTTGGTATCTGTTTTATCTTTTGTTTTAGCAACTGGTATTGTATTACTTTTATCAGTTACCACTGTTTTAGCAGGCACAACACTTGTTGATTTTGCTGGAGTTTTTTCAGCCTGTTTAACTATTGGTTTTTCTGCTAATTTCTCCTTAACAACAGGTTTATTTTCTTTACTAACTACTATTTCTTTTTTTGCAACCATCTCTTTCTTTACCGCTTCTTCTTTCTTTACTTCCTCCTTTGCAGGAACTTTTATTGAAGAATCAGCAGAAGATACTGTAGAAACTGCGCTATCTATTGCAATTTGTTTGACTGCTTTGTTAATTGTTGATGAATCATATTTCTCACAAACTATCTGATTAGTGTATTTAAGATTGATAGTTTTATAAGCATTCCATCCAACTTTTGGCATTGCTTGTTTATAAAAAGCCAAGAGATTATTCATTTTAGTTTCCAAAGAATCTGCATTACCTAAAACAATACGCTGATTACCCACTCTTGGTATCAACTCTATATCATTTTTTTCATTCACATACATTTGTTCTATTTGAGAATCCCAAAGCGTATCTCTTTTAAAGAACAATGCGGTTTTGTACAAATCAGCAGCAAGCGGTGTAAATAAAGTATCCACTTTACCACCAAATAATTCTGAAATATTACCTGTCGCCACCAAAACATTAGCCGTAAAATTAGGCGACATTGGCATCTTTAAACCATCTTTGTCAATATAAAAATCTTGTCCCGCCGTATTTAAAATCCTTAAAACAGGCTGACGTTGTTTAACCTCTATTCGAATTACGCCGTCCATATCTGCATAAATTTTAGCAAATGCTATATATGGATTAGCTTTTAATGCCTTTTCAATTTCATTAATATTAATCAGTTTTAAATCGCGACCAATTAACTGACCATGCTCCTGCTTTAAAATAGCATCTATCTCTTCTCTCTCAATAAAATTATCCGCACCAGGTATAAGTATCTCTACCTTTGTACATTTTACATCTTGCTTTTTAATTGATATAAAACTCATTAATACCACCAGCCCTGCAAGACATACTAGCCATGCAAAACCTTTAAAAATCGCTTTCCAATTAATTTTCTTAAGCATTATTTAAGGTATTTTTTAATGGTTCTACCAAAGTATCAATATCCCCTGCACCAACTGTCAAAAGTAGCTCAGGTTTTTTATTTTTAATGTGTGTTAACACCGAATCTTTTCCACATAATTCTTTTTCATTACATGTAATCTTATCTAACAAAAACTGCGAATTAATACCGTCTATAGGCAATTCTCTAGCTGGGTAGATCTCTAATAGGATCAGCTCATCCACTGTGCTTAAAACTTTCGCAAATTCATCTGCAAAATCTCTTGTTCTAGTAAATAAGTGCGGCTGAAAGATTACTGTTAATTTTTTATCAGGGTGCAATTGTCTTACTGCATCGAAGCATGCTCTCAATTCTTCTGGATGATGCGCATAATCATCTATATAAATATGCGAGGGAGTGTTTACTAAAGTTTCAAATCTTCTTTTAACACCTTTAAATGAGGCTACAGCTTTTTTAATGCTTTTAGGATGAATGCCCAAACTTAAAGCAACGCCAATTGCTGCTATTGCATTTTCTACATTATGTTTGCCAGGCATTGCCAAGCTCAATTCTTTTATGGTTGTGTAACCATCATTAAAATCGAAAACAAAGTTTCCATTTTTTACATGGATATGCTCTGCTTTTAAAGCAGA
>JAIELS010000080.1 GCA_019752795.1 Sphingobacteriaceae bacterium | reverse complement strand
CATTTAATTTAAGAATTTCTTCTACGTGATTACCTTTTTTAGTTTCAATAACCTCTTGGGCATCTTCATAACTAAAGCGGGTATTAGAGTGAATTACTGTTCTACCAAACCATTGTTCGATAACATTTGCTTGCTCATCTAATTCAAAAACAGCCGAAAAACAAAGTTTGTCTTCATTTGGGCGTAAAGAACAAACGCCATTACTTAATCGTTCTGGCAACATCGGGATTACTCGGTCTACTAAATAAACAGAGGTTGCACGTTCATAAGCTTCTTTGTCTAAAGCACTTTTAGGTGTTACATAATGTGCTACATCAGCGATGTGTACACCAACCTCGTAATTGCCATTGGGTAATTTTTTAAAAGAGATGGCATCATCAAAATCTTTCGCATCTGCTGGATCTATGGTAAAAGTAACTGTATCTCTAAAATCTTTTCTGCCTTTTATATCCGCTACTGGAACCGTTTCTGGTATAGCGTTGGCTTCTGCTTCAACTTCTTTAGGGAAACTTAATGGAAAACCATATTGCGCCAAGATGGCGTTCATCTCGGTGTTGTTTTCGCCTTGCGTACCTAAAACATTGATAATTTTACCAATTGGATTTTTAGCACCTTCTGGCCAATCTGTTATGCTAACTTGAACTTTTTGTCCGTTTTTTGCGCCATTTAAATCGCTTAATGGCACAAATATATCTTGATGCATTTTACGATCATCTGCAATTACAAATGCAAAACGCTCGCTTATTTTGGCAACGCCGATGAATTCTGTTTTTACACGAGATATAATTTCAACTACTTCGCCTTCTTTTTTGCGACCGCTGGTTTTCTTTGCAAAAACGTAAACTTTTACTTTATCGCCATTTAAAGCATTGCGTAATTTACGAGGAGCAACAAAAATATCCTTCTCAAATTCATCATCAGGAATGATAAAAGCTGAACCATCAGCGGTCATGTCTACTGTGCCAATGATGAATACTTTTTGTTCTTTTAATTTGAATTTACCTCGCTCTGGTCTAATGAAAAGACCTTTTTCAGTTTCTTCAACTAATATTTCTAATATGGTATCTGCAGATGCGCCATCCGTTAAATTTAACTTTGATGCAACTTGCTTATGGTTAAGCGCAATATTTTTATTTTTTTCGAATATATCGGTAATCAGTTGTGTCAGTACAAGTTTTACTTGCGAATTTTTATTTTTTGCCATAACTTATTGGTATAGTACCGAAGATAGCAATTGTAAGTTTAGCTTAGGGTATTTTTTGTTAGAAATAACCATAAGATAACAAAAGGAGTGGGATGGAATGATACAAATAAAGCTGTTTTATTATTCTCCTAAAAACCAAGATATATGCGTACAGTCTGCACATACAAAACAGGTTGCGCTACGATTTGCCCAATCAAAGTTAAAAAATGTTGCCACAGCGGTATTTAATTGCACTCTTCTGGTCCAAAAAGATGTATTGCTACAAATTGGACATCTTAATGTATTACCTTTTATTTCTACACTTTGCGGGTCGTTTTTGTTGATTTTATACATGTTTATTTTTTGTTTGGTTTTGGGTTGAGATATGTTTGATATATCCATAGAATTACTATTAACCTATTATACTTCTATAAATTTCATCATTACATATCATCGAATATATAAAATAATCCCTAAAAATTTACCAACCTATTTACTGCTTACGTCGAAATTATAATCAAATCTTAAAACCTCTAAGCATTATAAATCGTTAATAGAGTTATGAAAAATGCTTTGCTCTTATCGTTCCTTTTTTTGTGCATCATTAATGTTTATAGTCAAGAAGTTGTGTTGGATACCCTTCAAAAAAGGAAACAGCAAGCCAATTTAGCTTACACTTCCTTATATAAAGAAAACAGCGCCATGTCTTATACTTCTCCGGGTGGAGAAATTGGTGCGCCGTCTAAATATGTCATCAATGGTAAATTAACTACCAATTATATGGTTTTTGCCCCCGTTAGTTTGCCTATCGCTTTTGCTGTAAATCCAGATTTTACAGTAAGAGTAAGGAAAGAAAGATCTGCAGGTGTAAGAACACCTAGTTTTACACTTGGCGGCACTTTTTATGTGAGGTTAACTGAAGAACTGAAACAGTATAAATATGCGCAAATCAGCTTCACACACCATAGCAACGGACAAGATGAAAGTGCTTTGTTAAGTGATGGTACGATAAATACCAAAACAGGTAATTTTAATACCAATGATTTAACACTGGCTTATAATTTTGGAAATTTTACAAATTCATTAAATGGCAGAGCAAATTCAATACATCATAAAGTTGGTTTGGAATGGCATAAATGGTTTAATTATGAGCCAGTTTTAATAGGAGATTATGGCTTTACACGATTAAATTATGATTTTTCGTTTCGCATCTATCAAAACTACTCCAATAAAAAAGGAGGGTGGAAGAAAAGTATAGCTGATGATCACACACAAACATTAGAAAAAGAAAAATGGCGATTTAATGCGCAACTTTCTTATGCCGTAAATCAGTATACAAATCATGATTTATTTGCACCCAAAAGACGATTGAATGTGGAAGCGTCTGCCAATTACAGTTTGCCGTTTATGCAAAATGTTTTTATCATGGCAAGTGTTGGGTATTATGGAGAAGATCCATATAATATCTATTTTAAAGATCGTTATGCTTTTATGCGTTTCGGACTTTCAACTACGTTCACCAGGTATAAAGTTAGGTAGTCTACATACTTCTAGTTCCTGGAATCGCTTCAATTAGCTTTTTAGTATATGCCGCTTTTGGAGAATTATAGATGATTTCAGGGAAGCCTTCTTCTTCAATTTTACCTTTGTTCATTACAATCATCCGGTCTGAAATATGTTTAACTACAGCTAAATCATGTGAAATGAATATATAAGTTAAACCAAATTCTTGTTGTAATTCTCTTAATAAATTTAAAACTTGTGCTTGTACAGAAACATCTAAGGCAGAAACTGATTCATCACAAATGATAAATTTTGGCTTTAAGGCTAAAGCTCTAGCAATTACGATACGTTGTCTTTGTCCGCCAGAAAATTCATGTGGATAACGGTCAAAATGTTCTGGGTTTAAGTTTACTTTTTCTAATAATAGCAATACATGCGCTTTGCGTTCTTGGTCATTTTTAAAAACACCATGAACTTGCAATGGTTCCATAATGGCATTGCCGACGGTTATTTTTGGATTTAAAGCCGAATAAGGATCTTGAAAAATGATTTGTACATCACGGCGCATTTTTCTTAGTTCAGCTTTGCTAATTTTAGTTAAATCTTTGCCTTCAAATATAATATTGCCAGATGTTGGCTCAACCAAACGTAAAATACTTCTGCCTAGAGTTGTTTTTCCGCAACCACTTTCGCCCACCAAGCCCAATGTTTCTCCAGGGAAAACATCAAAAGTAATATCGTCTACTGCTTTTACATAAGAATTTACTTTTCCAAACAATCCTTTTTTAATCGGATACCAAGTACATAGTTTTTTTACTTGCAATATTGGTTTTTGGGTGTACAATTCGTGTCTTCTTTGCTCAATTTCTTGGTCGGTATAACTGTTAATTTCTAACAAATGTTTTACACCAATAGCTTTATCTTGATTTAAGAAATCTGCAACGATTGGCAATTTTTTTAACCTTCTTTGTGGCGCAGGCCTACAAGCTAAAAGCCCTTTGGTATAAGGATGTTGTGGATTGTTAAATATTTCTTTAGCAAGTCCTTGCTCTACAATTTCGCCTTTGTACATCACCAACAATTCGTCGGCAATTTCGCTAATTACTGATAAATCATGAGAGATAAATATTAAACCCATGTTTCGTTCATTTTTAAGCTTTAGCAGTAACTCTAAAATAGTTTTCTGAACAGTTACGTCCAATGCCGTAGTTGGCTCGTCTGCAATGAGTAATTCGGGATTACAGCTTAATGCCATCGCAATCATTACCCTTTGTTTTTGTCCGCCAGATAGTTGATGCGGATAACTATCAAAAATATTTTCTGGTCTAGGTAATTGAACTTCATTAAAAAGTGCTATAGTTTGTGCTTTTGCAACTGTTTTATCCACTTTTTGGTGCTGCATAATAGCCTCTTGAACTTGATATCCACAAGTAAAAACAGGATTTAACGAAGTCATTGGCTCTTGAAAAATCATAGCCATTTTGTTGCCACGATAATTTCTAATCTCATTATCAGAAAGACGAAGTAAACTGATGTGATCGAATTCTATTTCACCAGTAATATTTGCATTCTTAGAATCATGCAAACGCATGATAGAAAATGAAGTAACAGATTTTCCAGAACCACTCTCGCCAACAATACCTAAAACTTTACCTTTAGCTAGGTTAAAACTAATTTTGTGTACGGCTTCGCTCCAAGTTTTTTCTTCGCGGTTATAAAATGATATGGCAAGTTCTTTTACGTCTAACATTGTTCACTAAGGTAATGTTAAAACCTGATTTTTAAAATTCAATTTTACTTTATAGGAACAATAGTGATGAGCTCATCAGGAATTGCTGTTAAGCCCTTAAAACGCAATAAAATTTGTGCAGTCGTAATTACATCTTTTTGGCAATAGGTTACAATGCGATGCAAATCTTTTTCTTTGTAATATACATCTTTAACCATGCTGCCATCTATATCATCTTTTGGTGTTGGAATATTAAATATAGCTGCCAATAAATTTAATGAGGTATAATTTTTATAATCGCCAAACTTCCACAATTCCATGGTGTCTATATGGTTAATTTCCCAAGGTTTTTTACCCGCAATTTGTAGTTGATCGGGGATAGAAATTGAGTTAACTAACATTCTTCTACATAAATAAGGGAAATCAAATTCTTTGCCATTGTGCGCACACAAAATTAAATCTTTTGGCTGTTTCGAAATAAGTCCATTAAATTGATTTAAAACATCAACTTCGTTATCTCCGTAATAAGAATTAACCCTAAAATTTAATTTGCCTTTTTCTATATGAAATAAACCTACGCTAATGCAAATGATTTTGCCAAACTCAGACCAAATTCCTGCACGTTCATAAAACTCTGCTGGGGTTTTATCGTCTTTTCGGTGAAATTGAGTTTTATTATCCCATAATGCCTGCATTTGTAATGACATTTCTTCGAAGAATTCATATAACGGAACAGTTTCGATATCGATTACAAAAACCTTATTTAAGTTAACTTCTTTAAGCATAGCTAAATGTTTATGGCGTAAATTTAAATAGGGAAATTGAAGTTAATGAAAAATATTTGATAATCATGATTCTACTGCCAGTTGCCTTTGGTCTAAAAGAGGAGAGTTTTACCAATAAAAAATCCCTCCCGAATTCGAGAAGGATTATATCGTGAATTAAGCTTTTAGCTTAAACTAGGTAGTGTAACCCAGAATTTTTAAAACCTGCTTACTATTTTGCTCTTCGCCAAAAACATCAAAGTTAAAAGTCTCATCTCTGTTCTTGCGAATAATTACGTGTTTAGGACTTGGTAATAAACAATGATGAATGCCACCATAACCGCTTAATACTTCCTGATAAGCTCCAGTATTAAAGAAGCCTAAATATTGTACTTTACGTGTTTTAGGCATGAAAACGCTATTCATGTGTGCTTCTTGATTGTAGTAATCTTGACCATCGCAAGTAATGCCACCTAAGTTTACACGCTCATATTCAGAATCCCAATTGTTAATTGGTAATAAAATATATTTTTGATTTAAAGCCCAAACATCTGGTAAGTTAGTGATAAATGAACCATCTAACATTAACCATTTTTCTCTATCATTTTGTTGTTTACGACCTAATACTTTGTATAAAATACCTGAAGCCTCAGCAACGGTGTATTTTCCAAATTCTGTAATAATATCTGGTTCCATTACATCGTGCTCGGCACAAATTTCTTTGATACGTTTTACGATTTCGTTTACCATATATTCGTAATCAAAATCAAACACCAAACTATCTTTAAATGGCATACCACCACCAATATCTAAAGTGTCTAATTCAGGATTGATCTTTTTAAACTTACAATATAGGGTAACGTATTTCTCTAGCTCATTCCAATAATAAGGAGAATCTGTGATACCAGAGTTGATGAAAAAGTGTAATAATTTAACTCTAAAATTAGGATTTGCAGCAATTTTGTTGTTGTAAAAATCAATTACATCCTCCATACGTACACCCAAACGAGAAGTGTAAAATTGAGAATCTGGTTGCTCTTCCGCAGCTATTCTAATACCTAAGTTACAAGGTGTATCCATCTCAACCTCATCATCATATAGGTTAAATTCTTCCTTGTTATCTAGTACTGGAATAATGTTTTTATAGCCATCGTGCAACATATCGATAATATATTGCTTGTATTGGTAGGTTTTAAATCCATTACAAATTACCGTAATGTCTTTGGTTAAAGCACCTTTTTTCTCTAATGCTTCAATCATTGGCATATCAAATGCTGATGAAGTTTCTAAGTGAATACCATTTTTTAACGCTTCTTCAACAATATGTTTAAAGTGAGAACTCTTCGTACAATAGCAATATTTATAATCGCCACGGTAATCATTTTTAATGATTGCAGTTTGAAACAACAATTTTGCTTGTTGAATTTTCTTACTAATCATTGGTAAATAGGTGAAACGCAATGGCGTGCCATAGGTTTCTATCATTTCCATTAAATTGAGGTCCTGAAAGTATAATTCGTCATCTATAACGCTGTAACCTTCCTGCGGAAAACCAACACTTAAGTCAAGAAATTCTGAGTAACTCTGCATTTATTTAAATAATTTTTGCAAAGTTGTAATTTTAATTTGAGAAATATACCTTAATATATTTTTTTTTACTTTAAACCCAATAAATTAATCAAATTTAACTAAGCTATTTCAAAATCTTTTAAAGTTTATTTATCCTAATTATAATGTAATAAATAAGGTGATTTATCCATGTTGAGGCTAAATTTAAATTAACTATTGAAATTTGCAATTTCTTTAGAAACTATTTCAACGATAATTACGTTGTTAGTGTACATATGAAAATATTATACACATTTTTATTGATTACATTTTTTTTCCTTTCAAAAAGTAAAGCAAATATTGGTTGCAGTACTTATAATGGTTTATATCCAAATAGTAATGGCACTATAAATCCTTCCACTGGTAATGTGTATTATAAAAATACAGATTATATCACATTTCGTTATTGGGATGAAGATCCAAATTGTGGGATTAGAGAAAATAAAATCTCAAAATATAAGCCAAGTACTGCTTGTGATATCATAGGTGGATCAAATTGGGGCGAGTTGGTGATTTATAATCCTGCTGATAATAATTGTGTTGAAGTTCCAATTGATGACTATATTATGCCAGTAATGCTAATAGTTGGTGGCATAGCATATATTAGAATTCGTAGTACTTAGTTTAAAATACTAAATTTAGCAAATGAATAAGCAAAATGTAGGTTGGATTGGTTTAGGAAAAATGGGCCTTCTTATGGCTCAAAATTTAATTAATGCAGGTTATCTATTAAAGGTTTACAATAGAACTAAAGGTAAAGCAGATTTGTGGCTGGATAAAGGTGTAAAAGAACTACAATCTCCTGCAGAATTATTAAAAGAAAGCGATGTTGTTATTTTAATGGTGTCTGATGATTCTGCTATTCATGAAATTTTTACAAGTGAAAATGGATTGTTAAGTTCTCCTGAAAAAGGTAAAATTATCATCAATATGAGTACGGTTTCTCCTGCAATTAGTAAAGAAATGGCTCATTTGTCTAAAAATAATGGAAATAGCTATATCGATGCTCCAGTTTCTGGAAGTGTAAAACAAGCAACAGAAGGCAGCTTAGTAATAATGGCAGGTGGAGATCATCAAACTTTTGAAGAGGTAAAACCTATATTTAATGTTTTAGGGAAATTAGCTTTAAAAGTTGGTGAAAATGGTGCTGGAAATGCCGCTAAATTGGCAATTAATACCATGTTAGGCTTGCATGCGCAAGGTTTAGCCGAAACAATATTATTTGCAAATCAACAAGGTATAAGTACCAAAGATTTAATGGAGCTAATTAACAATAGTGCATTAGGTAATGCTTTTATCAAAATTAAAGGGGAAGCAATTTTAAACGATAAATATGAAGCAGCATTCGCTTTAAAGCATATTGCAAAAGATTTAAGATTAGCTAAAAATGAAGGTTTAGATTCGCCTTTAGCAAACGTATTGAATCATTCTTTTCAAGTTGCGGAACAAGATTTAGCAGAAGAGGATATTATTGCTATCATTAAAAAAATCGTTTAAATCGAATTTGTTAATTAATCGGTAGTGTAGTCCAAGGGCTTCCTTTTGTAAACCCCTACACGCAACCTATCCTTGGCTTCCCGAAGATAAATCGGGACAAGCTATTGGCGACGAAACCCTATAAACTTCTGAGCTACTGTCTAAAGAGCGGTGGCACGAAAGAACGGCGAGCCATGTGTTGGACCTGTGCGGGGAAGCATCGTTCTTTCTTGATTTTTTGCCCACTTTTTCATCAAGGAAAAAGTGGGTTACCCTCGTGGCAAGAGCGGAAAAAGTGATAATTATCATATTTTAACATGATTATTGTTCGCATGTTAAATTTCCCTATCGTCTATTTTTGAAAAATCGATCATATCATTCAATCATTTTTTAAAAATAACAATGGGACACAATTTTCATATTCCAGTTTTAGGCTTAGGCTTTTCTATTGATACACCTCTTAAAGTTGCTCGTTATGGCATTTCATCTGTTGTTTCAATTGTTGATGATGAATTAACGGAAAGAATGAGGGCTTATCATGCTAAAGAAAATAATTTAAGTTATCATCCAATTTCAAAAAAGGAAAATGATTACCGTGCTCATCGAATAACGGCTTATTTAAACTTATTAGATGATTTGGTAAATCAACAATTTACAGATTTGAAAAAATTACCTTTTGAAGTTGGAAATGATCTTTGTAAATATTTTGAACTTTTACCCGAAGATTCTCAACTTAAACAGGGTTATGATTTAATGATGGAATACCCTGAAGGAGAAAGTAAAGTGATTTTTCAGAATATACTACGTTCGAGCATAAAGAAAGGAACAATAGACGTAAATATTATGGCTAAGGTTGATAAAATGAACTTTAAGGATGATGTTTTTACTGGTCAAGAAAATACTGATGCATTAGCCGCATTAAGAGGTTTTGCTACGAGTAATTTACAATCTTCATTAATTTTATCGGCAGGGATGAACCCTCATTTATACGGTTACATTGCCAACTTTCCTGATTTCTTTCCAAATGAAAATGGCGAAATTAAAAAGAAAATAATTTTAAAAGTTAGCGATTTTCGTTCTGCATTTATTCAGGCTAAATTTTTAGCTAAAAAAGGTTTATGGATTTCTGAATTTAGAATAGAATCCGGCTTAAATTGTGGCGGGCATGCTTTTGCTACAGAAGGTTTTCTTTTAGGCCCAATCCTAGAAGAGTTTAAGCAAAAAAGAAACTCGATGGTTGATGAACTTTTTCAAACTTATTCCAACATTTTAGCTGAAAAAAATATAACCATTCAAACTGCTCCACTGCAAAGAGTTAGTGTACAAGGCGGTATCGGTACAGCTAAAGAGAACGAATTTTTATTAAATTACTATAAAGTAGATGGTACAGGTTGGGGTAGTCCATTTTTGTTAGTGCCAGAGGTTACCAACGTAGATGATGAAACATTGGATAAATTAACAATAGCAAAAGAAGAGGACTATTATTTAAGTAATGTATCTCCCTTAGGTGTACTTTTTAATAATTTTAAATATAGTAGCATCAACAATTTAAAAGATGAAAGAATTGCGAAAGGCAGACCAGGAAGCCCATGCACTAAAAAGTATTTAGTTTCTAATACAGAATTTACTACAGAACCAATTTGTACAGCATCTAGAGAATATCAAAATTTAAAAATTAAACAATTAGCTAGTTTAAACTTAACAGAAGCTGATTATAAAAAAAGTTTTGATATAATTACCGAGAAGGTTTGTTTGTGTGAAGGACTTTGCAGTGCTAGCTATATTAAATACGATATTTTAAAGCCAAAAGAGAATAAGGCTGTAGCAATTTGCCCTGGTCCAAATTTAGCATACTTTTCTAAAACTTATTCTTTAGAAGAAATGGCGAAACATATTTACGGAAAACTAGACTTGTTAGCTCAAATTAAACGTCCTCATTTTTTTATAAAGGAATTGAATTTGTATATCGATTATTTACAAACAGAAATTCAAAACCATATTGCCGATATTAACGAAAAGAAGAAAAAAAGCTTAATCAATTTTAAACAACAATTACAAGAGGGCATTAGTTATTATAAAGATTTATATGCGCAGGTTTCTACGCAAACATTGTTTTTAAAAGAAATGAATTATAATGATTTATTAGCATCTGAAGATAAACTTAAACAAACATTGATTTAAATTTTGATGGCGATTACTTTAACGACTAAGTTAAAAACTTTAATATATTTGGTTTAAATGGAAAGAGCTAAATTATTAAATGCCATTATCGAAAATGCCATAGATGGAATTATTACTATCGATGATAAAGGTATGATAGAAAATATTAATCCTGCGGCTTTGGCTTTATTTGGTTTTGCCAAAGAAGAGTTAATCGGAAAAAATGTATCTGTTTTAATGCCAGAGCCCGATAAAAAAAATCATGATACTTATCTATCCAATTATAATTCAACCGGCAAAAGAAACATCATTGGAATTGGTCGAGAAGTTTATGGGCAGCGTAAAGATGGCTCTACATTTCCTTTTAGGTTAGGCGTAAGTGAAGTAAAATATAGCGATCGGAAAATATTTACGGGTTTTATACACGATTTATCTCGTCAAAAAGATGATGAAATTCGTATTAAAAGCTATACGGAAGAATTAGAAATTAAGATTAAAGAACGTACAAGAGATTTAGTAAAATTGATTAACGAATTAGAAAGTGCCAAAGAACATGTAAGTGCACTTTTTGAAAAAGAGAAAGAGCTTAATCAGCTTAAAACTAGATTTGTTTCCATGGCTTCTCATGAGTTTAGAACTCCCTTGAGTTCTATACAGTTATCAGCTTCATTAATAAACAAATATACATCTAAAAATGATGTGGCTAATGTTGAAAAGCATACCAATAAAATTAAAAATTCTATCAATAATTTAACTACTATTTTAAATGATTTTTTATCCTTAGAAAAATTAGAAGCTGGTAGAGTAGAAGCCAATGCAAGTGAATTTAGTATTATTGCGTTTGCTGAGGAAATTGCTGAAGAAATGCAATTAATTAGTAAACAAAATCAGTTAATCGTTTACGAACATAAAGGAACTACTGCACAGGTTTATTTAGATCAGAATTTATTAAAAAACTGTATCATTAACTTGATATCAAATGCGATAAAATATTCTGGAGAAAACACGATGATTCAGTTTAATAGCATTATTAATAACAAGGAGTTAGTTGTTGAAGTGAAAGATAATGGAATTGGTATACCAGAATTGGAGCAGAATAACTTATTTGAGCCATTTTTTAGAGCGCATAATACTGGAGATATTCCGGGTACAGGTTTAGGACTTAATATTGTAAAAAGATATGTTGGATTGATGAATGGAACCGTATCTTGTGAAAGTGCACAGAATGTTGGTACTACCTTTAAACTGGTTTTTAATTTTTAGTAAAGATATCAATGAAAAAAGTTTTAATTATAGAAGATAACGACGATATCAGAGAAGCTACTGCTGAAATGTTAGATTTAGCTGGCTATGATACTTCAACTGCTAAAAATGGTAAAATAGGTGTTGATATGGCTGTTAAAAATATGCCAGATATCATTTTATGTGATATTATGATGCCTGAACTAGACGGTTATGGTGTACTTTATCTTTTGCAGAAAAATCCAAAAACGGCTAATATTCCTTTTATTTTTATGACAGCAAAGGCTGAAAGAGCCGATATGCGTAAGGGAATGGAAATGGGAGCCGATGATTATTTAACTAAACCTTTTGATGATGTTGAGCTTTATAATGCAATAGAAAGCAGATTAAAAAGGAAAATGAAAGCTGAGGGTTTTAAGACAATTGGCACTGATAAAGAAGCCTTATTTTCTGAACTTAAATCTAAAGGTAAAATTAGATCTTTTGCCAATAAACAAATCGTATTTGTAGAAGGTGACGAACCTTCCTATTTATTCTATATTAAAACAGGAAAAGTTAAAACCTATAAACGCTTTAAAGATGGAAGAGAATTATCTTCAACTTTGTATGGTGATGGAGATTTTTTTGGATATGAAAGTTTGTGTAGTGGTTCTTCCTATGCAGACAATGCTGCTACACTTTCAGATTGCGAATTACTTTTAATTTCTAAAACAGATTTTGTTGACTATTTATTAAATCATCAAGAAATATCAACTGCTTTTATCAATTTACTCTCCGTAAGTGTTAGAGATAAAGAGGAGCAAATGCTACAATTAGCCTATTTCTCAGTTCGTAAACGTGTTGCTGAAGCATTGGTACAAGTAGCTGTTAAGTTTGGCGAAAAAGGTGTTGATACTTGTAAGTTGAAAATCTCTAGAGATGATTTAGCGGCCTTAGTAGGTACTGCAAGTGAAACAGTGAGTCGTATGCTAGCCGATTTTAAAGAAGAAAATTTAATCGAAAAAACGGGCAATGCTATCACAATTGTTTCTATAGAAAAGTTGAAAAATATTAAGCAGTAGTGAAGCTAATTTTGAGCTTAATGTAAATAATAAACTTACCTTTAGC
>JAIELS010000052.1 GCA_019752795.1 Sphingobacteriaceae bacterium | reverse complement strand
AACTTAATCTTTTCCCAAAATCTGCAGCACAAGGGACTAAAGTGTTAATTAGCAATTTTGATGAGGCTGCCCAACTTTATGCTTTACCATTGTTGCAAAAGTTTAGAAGTATCGGTATTGCTGCCGAATTATATCCATCAGCGGCTAAGCTTAAAAAACAAATGAGTTATGCAGATGGTAAAAATATTCCTTATGTTATTTTAATTGGTGAAAGTGAAATGCAAAGCGGCTTGTTAACGCTTAAAAATATGGAAAGTGGCGAACAACAACAGCTAGCTATTGATGATATTATTAAAAAGTTGAATTAAATTATTTGCCTTTCGACATAAATTTTTCTAGGTTTTCCATAGCAGTAGCCTGAATTTTATTTTTGAGGACACTTGTCCAGCCTAATAAAAGACCAGGCGTTCCAAGTGCTTGCCTTGCCCAAGTATAAAAGTTAAAATCATCCGTGTGCTTAATAATTTTACCATTTTCAATTTCGAAAGTTGCATCAATTCTATTGGTTACCTTGTTACCAGTTCTTGAGAAAGTATAATAGGCATCCCAATGGGCATAAACCAATTTTCCATCGGAAGAAATATTGCTAAATTCAATCTTAAAATCTTTAGCTGTTGAAATTAACATTTGCCACATTGCTTTAACTTGTGCTGCATTTAAGTTTTTAAATACGGCATCATTAAATACAGCATTATCAGCATAACAAGCTTGCATGCCTTTGTAATCTTTGTTTTTAAAGCAAGTATAAAACTCTTCAATCAATTGTTGGTTGTTGTCCATCAGTTTTCGTTTTTTTAAATATAAGTATATCAATCGAGTTAAGAATAAGAGCTAGCATATTATTTCACAGTTTTTAACATTAAAGCCTTGTAAATATTATTAACTTTGAATCTCCCCAAATGGGTGATTATTAATGTTATGAAGAAAACGCTTTTATTAATTGCTTTACTTTTTTTGAGTACGGCCTCATTCTCTCAAAATGTTTTACGTTTGTTTAGTAAAGCAAATCAATTTTTTATTTACCTAGCAGAAGAAAAATTTGACGATGCCTATAAATCGTTTGATGAAAGTGAAAAGAGTAAACTTACATCAGATAATTTAAAAACACTTTGGGCTAATATTACCAAAAACATTGGTAATCCTGTTAGTTTAGATGCCATACAAAGCAAAGTAGAAGGAGAATTCTATGTAGTAACTGTAGAAGGAGAGTTTGAGAAAGCTAAACAAAATTTTACTGTTGTATTTAATAAAGCCGAAAATGTGGTTGGGTTTTTTATGCCTCCAAATAAGAGTGAATATTCTAAGCCTTTTTATGTGAATACAGAATTGTATGTAGAACAATCTGTTTACCTTAAATCGGGCACTCATCAGCTTGCTGCTATAATTACTACACCAAAAGGCGCAACTAATTTTCCAATGGTAGTTTTGGTACATGGTTCTGGTCCAAGTGATTTGGATGGAACTGTAGGTCCGAATAAGCCTTTGAAAGATATTGCAGATGGCTTAGCTTGTAAAGGAATTGGGTCAATTAGATACGTTAAAAGAACAGTTGTATATGCTGCTGAGTTTGGTAAAGCATTTACGGTAAAAGAAGAAGTGTTAGATGATGCTGTTGCTGCTATTGCTTTGGCTAAAACTGTTAAAGGAGCGGATGTAAAAAGCATTTATGTGCTTGGACATAGTTTGGGTGGAATGTTGGCTCCTCGAATTGCTACGCTAGTGCCAGATATTAAAGGAATTATCCTAGCCGCGGCACCAGCAAGACAATTAACTGATATTATTAAAGATCAAAATAAATATGCGGTTGAGCTTGCTAAAGATACCACAGGTACTTTGCAAAAAGTATTGGAAAATGCACTTACTGAATTAGAAAAAAGCAGAATTACAAAGCTAGGAACAATGAAGCCGGATTCTTTAGTATTAGGGTTACCTGTTTCTTATTGGATAGATTTAAATAATTACGATCAAGTTGCAACAGCAAAAAAATTGACTAAGCGCATTTATATTATTCAAGGAGGGAATGATTTTCAAGTTCCAGAAACTGATTATCAACTATGGAAATCTGCTTTAGCAGGTAAAACGGGAGTAACCTTTAAGCACTATGGAGAAATTAATCACTTGTTAAGTCCGCAAATGGAAAAGGGAGATGTTTCGCAATATCAAAAAATGGCTAATGTTTCTGAACAGTTGGTAAAAGAACTTGCTCTTTGGATTAAGACGAAGTAAAGCCAGTATTATTAGTAACACCACTATTAGAATTTTCATTTTTAAATTGTACCTTTGCAAAAAATATTTGTTTCCCTGGTGCCTGCAATTTTATTTTGCAATCGTTTCATAAACAATAACATATCAAAAGGTTTATGAAATCAGAATGGGTTGTTCATCATAATAAGCAATTCATGAGAGCTTCGTTTCCCGTAAAACAGAAATGAAAATAGAATGAAAAAAGTAGGAGATTACAGAAAAACATTAGGCGTTACCAAAGCGACAGAGCTTAAAGAAATCAAGACTATTTACAGAGGATTGATGAAAGATTGGCATCCTGATAAGTTTAGTGCTGATGCTGAAAAGCATGCAGAAGCTGAAGAAAAAAGCAAAGAAATTATTGAGGCTTATAACTTTTTATTAAGTATAGCACCAGAAACTTTGGAGCATGCTAAAGAAGAGTATATTCAAACTACAACTTTATCTAACATTCAAGATTTTCAGTTTAAAGATGCTGTTTTACGTATAGACTTCTTTGATGGTAGCGGTTATGAATACTTTGATGTGCCAAGAGCAATGTACATTAAATTGGTAAACGCAGATTCGCCAGGAAGATTTGCTAGAAGACATATTTTTAATGCTTTCCCTTACCGCAATGTAAGTAAATTAGCAACTGCTTAAGAGATTTACAAAGAGATATTTCGTTGCTTCGCTCACTCGATATGACGAATTCCTTTTAACTCTTCAAAATATTTATCCCAAATATCAAAAACGTATTCGTAAGCTAAAACTTCGGATACGTTTTTGCTTTCTATCTGTTTCCAATTTAACAGCTCATTTAAAAATGTAGGCTTTTCTAACCCAGATGCTAAGCAAGCTTTGGTGTAAAACTCTTGCTTGGTTAAATGACTTGGAGATACGCCATGATAAATTTTACCAAAGGCTTTCTGTTGGATAATTGCCAAACTTAAACCCAAACAATCAGTTAGGTGAATTAAATTAATTGGCGCTAAACCATTGGGTAAATCTTTTTTACCTGCAAAATATTTGCTTAAGTTTCTCCCTGGCCCAATTAATCCTGCAAAACGGATGATTGTTGATGTAAAAGATAAATTTGATTTTAAAAAATCTTCGGCCTTTAATAAAGCAATCCCAGATTCAGTATTTGGCTGCGGAACTACTGTCTCATCAACTTTAAAATTACCATCTTGATAGACTCCACTAGAACTGATTAAAATAATTTGTTTTACACCTAATTTTGTCGCGGCAGTTGCAATTGCTTTTATTTTTGAGGGATATTCTTCAACTAATGGAGATCTGCTTTTTGGAGAGATAGCAATAAATAGGATATTGCAATCAAAAAAATCTTGGTCATATTGAATGGAATTTTCTTCAATATTTACCAGATAAGGAGTGATACCCGCAGATTTTAAAGTATCTAGTTTAGCTGTGCTAGTTGTAGATCCTTTAACGTCATAACCTAAGGAAATCAGCTTTTTTGCTAACGCTAAACCATACCAGCCACAACCTAAAATGCTTATTTTTTTATTCTCCATGTATTAAAAAGCCTCATGAAATTAATCCATGAGGCATATTTATATATTTTTAAATTATTTTACTGAAACTGGAACGGAAATTTTATCCCATTCTAAAGCAAAACCCTTTTTATTTATCTTATAGATTAATCTTTCTTGGGTTTGTTTTAAAGCTTTAACTTTTACATCTACTCTTAATTGATCTTTTGCTTCTTCGTATTTAAAAGCACCCCATTGCTTTGCTTCTTTATTAAAAATAGCAGTCCAAGTACCACTTGCTCTTGGCAATAAGAAGAAACTATATTTGCCAGCAGGTAATTTTTTACCTTCAACCATAATGTCTTTATCTGTTTCAAAAGTGGTAGCATCATTTGCACCTGCACGCCAAACCACGTCATATTTCTCTAATCCGCCCCATATTACACGGCCTTTTACTGCAGGGCTGCCATAGTTAATGGTAATTGTAGCATCTTTAATTTTTCCAGTTGCAGTAGTAGCAGGACTAGCAACAACTTTTGCCTCTTGTGCAATTGCACTAAAAGAAACTGTTGCTACAAATAATAGTGCAGCTATTGATTTAATTGTAATTTTCATGGTTTTATATTTCTTTAGTTGATTTTAATTTTTACTAATTTATGTATTTGCAATGAGAAAGAAATAGTCTTATGTATACTTCTTCTAGATTTTGACTTAAAAATAACTTCTTTATGTTATTTGCCTTTTTTTGGTGCAGAGTTTTTATGAGTTGTAATATGATGTGCTTTACTGCTTTTTATCTCATATTGTGCTTTTTCTTTGCCGTTATTATGGTATGTACATCCTGTTCTTTTTCTGATTTTTTGTACTCAACCTTAAAAATTTTTAAATCTTCAAATGAATTTTCTAAGAGTTGGGTCTTTAATTGATCTAAATTATGGTAATAGAAATAACTTCTATCTCCAGTACTACCAGCTTGAAAGCCTGATTTATTTGGATCACCTTCAACAAAGCTTAGGTATAAAAACCCACTATCATTGAGTAAGTAATTAGCTTCAAAAATTAACTTTTGACTATCAGTTTCTGATAAATAAGGTAAACAAAACCCACAAACAATTGCATCATATTTTGTTTCAATCTCACTAATATTTCTGCTGTCCATTACTGCAAAATTCGCTTTTGGATTATTTATTTTTGCTAGCTCAATCATATTTGGTGCAATATCAATTCCGAAAATATTAAAGTCAGGCCGTTTTGATAAAAGATATTTTGTAATATTTCCAGGACCACAACCTATTTCTAAGATGGTTGCTTTGTTTTTAATAACAGCATTACATATCAAATCATAAGTATCATTATATAAGTTCAACCCCATAAATTTCTCCTGATAAAGAGATGCAACTTTATTCCAAGTTTCAAAGGTTTCTTTATAAGGGTCCATTTTATTTTTATCTTTTAAAAAGCTTTGTAATTACTAAATATAAGCAAATCGTTTTTGATAAATAATTTAGTGGATAAGCATTTTTATTTTAGAGAGGAGTGACAGAATTGATTTTCATTTTTAAAGTACAACTAAATTAAAATTTATTCAGTACCATTTTTCTCTGCGTAACAGTTTGCTTTTATACCTTTGGTCATCTTAATCCGTTATTATATTATGAACAAAATAATTATTCTTTGCTTTTTAGCGTTTAGCATTACTTCTTGTGGTATAAATAAGCAAGCACAACAGATTAAGGCCTTAGAGCAATGCGATTATAGATTAAGCGATATCAATCAAATTACG
The DNA here is from genome assembly GCA_019752795.1 of Sphingobacteriaceae bacterium. Lineage (GTDB taxonomy): Bacteria > Bacteroidota > Bacteroidia > Sphingobacteriales > Sphingobacteriaceae > Pedobacter. Next base: position 7,356 of record JAIELS010000052.1, on the reverse strand, counting down.
ATTGCAGGTACTGATGTGAAAAAGTTGGTTACCGACCAATCAATTAACTTGGTTAATCTTCCTGCCTTGGCATTAGGTTTTTTGCGACAAGATATTCCACTAAGAGCTAATTTAAAATTAGAAATTACTAATCCATCTAATTCTTTGGCTGCTATTAATAATTTTGATTATATCATTTTAATCAATAAACAAGAGTTAGTAAATGGTACGGTAGATCAACGTGTAAGTATTGAGCCTGGGCAAACAACTACAGTTCCTTTATTGTTAAATTCCAATATTTATCAGTTTCTTTCTAATCAGAAAATACTTGAAGAGGTAACTCAGTTTCTAACTAGTCCTAGAAATGGCACAGAAACCAAAGGAATGGTTACTATTAAGATTAAACCGTCTATTATGGTTGGCGGAAATTTAGTAAAATATCCAGGTTATATTACAATTGACAAAGAGGTGAGTAGTAAAATTTTGTTATAACAAGGTTTCATCACAGTATTAATGTGGTTCATCACATTTTATAAATTTTCAATTAAGATTTCTAGAGCTTTAGAGTAATAAATTTATTTGTACAGTTGATTTTAACTAACAAAAGGTGTTTGTTTGTTGTTTAATTACGAATATTTCGTAACAAAGTTGTTGTAAATAGCTTAAATGAACTGCTATTTTAGTTTTGCTGCAACATTACAAACAACATTACGTCTTATTGTTTTAAATGCTATAAAATCTTTATGAAACGAACTTTACTTGCTATTGCCTTATTTTTATGCACTCATCTTGCCTTTGCTCAAAAAGGTAGTGTTACAGGAGTATTATTAGATAGTACAAATCGTAAAACAACCTTAAACTATGCTACCGTTTCCATTTTTAAAGGAACAGATACAGTTTTAACAAACTATAAGCTATCAGATGATAAGGGTGTATTTAAAATTACAAATCTAGAAATAGGTGTCAAATATAAATTAGTGATTAACGCTTGGATGTATAATGTTTTACGGAAAGAAATTATCATTAATGATGCAGAACCAAATTTAAACTTAGGAGATATAGTTCTTTCGGAAAAGACAAATACTTTAAATGAAGTGGTGATTTTGTCTGAACGACCACCAGTTATTGTGCGTAAAGATACGATAGAGTTTAATGCCGAATCGTTTAAAACATTGCCAACAGCAGTTGTAGAGGATTTGCTGAAAAAATTACCTGGCGTTGCGGTTGCGGCAGATGGAACCATACAAGTTAATGGTAAACCAGTAAGTCGAATTCTAGTTGATGGCAAGGAATTTTTTGGTGGTGATCAGCAAATGGCGACTAAAAATCTTCCATCTAATATCATTGATAAAGTTTCTATTAGCAATGACTCTGAAGCAACACGTAGAGACCCAGACCTAGTTGCAGGTAACACGCCACAAGTGATTAATTTAAAATTAAAAAAGGCGATTAAACAGGGGGCATTCGGAAAATTGTATGCAGGTTTAGGTTTAGATAAACGGTATGAAACTGGTGGTATCATGAATTTTTTTAGAGATACTACCCAAGTAAGCGTTCTAGCTTATACCAATAACATTAATAGGCCGGGTTTTAGCATTGGCGATGTTTCTCGCATTGGCGGATTTAGTAGAGCAGGAATTAATTCCATTAACATTAGCGATGGAGAATTTTCTTTAAACAATGTAAGCTTTGGTGGTGCGTCTTCTGGTGTTCAGCAATCAGCAGGTGCTGGGATAAATTTTAATACTTTAACCAAAAGTGGTATCAAGTTAAATGGAAAATATTTCTTTGGTGAATCTGATAATATTTTAGAACAACTTACAACGGTAGAACAGAATTTGGGAACTAATAAATTGTTTAGTATTTCAGATTTAGACAAGAGAAATAAAAGTTACAACCATAATTTTGGCGGGAAACTAGATTGGGAAATAGATAGTTTAACCAACTTTACATTTGAGCCAACTGTAACGATAAATATCTTAAAAAATATTGGGCTAGAGCAAACTAATACTAAAGATGGGAATAATCAGCCAGTAAATAATGGCATAAATAATTCTAATTTAAAGGCAAATAATGCAGAGTATTCCTTACTAACTAGTTTGTGGAAAGACTTTAAAAAAGTAGGCCGTTCTTTTAATACCAGCGTTAGTATTACCAAAAAAGAAAACCTGAGCGATAATTTTAATAACTCGATAACTAATTTCTATAACCCAAATTCTACCCTTTTGTTAGATCAGCTAAGAGACAATAATATCAGTAATTTTGGTGTCTATTTAAGTACAAATTATACAGAACCCATCAGTAAAAAATTAAGTTTAAGGTTTGCTGCAAATGCAAATTATATAGACAATGAAAACGCTCTGTATACTTTCTACAAAAATCCATTAAATCAAGCTTATGATATTGCGGTGCCAACACTTTCAGAAACTGTAGCACAACAAGGCTATAAAGCAAATGGAAGAGTGAATTTACGTTGGAAGGCCACAAAAGACCTTCTCATTCAGCCGGGTCTTGTATATAATATTATCGGATTGGAAAATAGTTTCAGTAAATATCCATCATTTAACCAGAATTTTCAATTTTTTGCCGCTTCGCTAAATGTAAACTATAAGGCTTTTAGTTTCAACTATACCCCGTCTTTTTCTGAGCCGAATGTAACATATATTCAACCTGTGGCTAACAATACAAATCCGTTATTTGTACAATTGGGTAACCCAAATTTATTGCCTGCAAGGTCGCACCAGATAGGTTTAAACCTTTACAAATACGATACAAAGAGAAATTTAAGTTATAGCCTAAATTCTAATGGAACTTTGCAAAACGATGCAGTTATTATGGAACGTACCATTTCATCAGGTGTACAAACAAGTACGCCAGTAAATGCAGACGGTATTTTGAGGTTGCATATCAACGGTAGTATAAATAAAGATTTTAAGGAAAAAACTAGACAATTTACTATTGGAGCAAGTTTCTTTAGTAACATCAATCGTAATATTGTTTCTGTTAATAGCATAAGAAGTTATCTAAGAACTTTTCAGGTTTCACCTTCACTGAATGCGAGAATTAACTTAAATGATAAATTTGAATTAGGAGAAAGATATAGCATTGCTTACAATCAAAGTACATACGATGATAGTTTTTATAGAGATATTAATTTCTATAATCATACTAGCGAAACAGAATTAATTGTTCGTTTACCAAAAAAGATGGTTTGGGAAACAACATATCGCATTCAGCACAGTACCCAAACTGTAAATGGTTTTAATAATGATGTACAGCTATGGAATGCGGCACTTACTTTCTTATTCATGAAGAATGATAGAGCACAATTGAAATTTGCTGTAAATGATATTCTTAATGCAAATACGAGAAGATATGTAAATATCAGCGAAAATTCTGTTAGAGATTTACAAATGAATAACTTAGGTAGACATGGCTTAGTAACTTTAACTTACAACATCCAGAATTTTGGACAAAAAGTTGGGGGAAAAGATACGATGTTTAGATTTTAGTTAAAATTGACTATAATAATTCATGCTTTCCATTTTCTATATTTAACTTGTTAGTGTGAAACAGCTAGTAATCAGTTAAGTTAATGCTACAGCTTTGACAAAGGTTTTTTGTATGTTTAAAAAAATTATAAGTATGAAATTCCCTAAACTGTTAATGTTGTTATTTACGCTAGCTTTATTTAGTGCTTTAAGCGTAAATGCACAATCGAGTTATGTTACGCTTAAAGGAAAACTAAAAGGATTTAACAATCAAGTTCAAATTGAAGATATGTCAGAACTTCAGTATTTGTTGCCACCAACTGCAGCACGTATGATTTTGCCCGACACTGCTGGTAATTTTAGTCTCAAGTTTAAAATTACGTCACCTAATTACTTTAGACTAGGTCGTAATCAACTCTACCTATCTCCAAATGATGATTTAACAGTTTATATCGATTACGGAGACCCTAATAAAGCTACTTTTATGGGTGCAGGTGCTGAAGCAAATACCTACCTTAAAAATACACCATTTCCAAAAGGGGGTTCATTTATAGCTGCAGGTAAAAACATCAAAAATACACCCGAAGAAACCATTGCTACAGTTGAAGAAATGGCTTTAGCTAGGGAAAAAGAATTAGCTTCGGTTACAAAAATTACACCCGAGTTTAGACGATTAGAAGTTGCTCGAATTAAAGCAGATTTAATTAATAGTATTATCAGTGGTAATATTTATAGTACCATGAAGTTAAAGTTGAAAGATGAAGCTGCAAAGACTTTTTCGGACTCTTACAAAAAAATAGCAGCGGCAAGTATTGCTAAATATAGTATAGGCTTTACCGATCCTAGCTTAATGAAATTAGTTGTTTATCGTGATATTGCCGAAGAAGTTATTGCCAATGGTGGCAAACCTGCGGACATCGAGAAAATTAAAGAATTTTACATCCTTAGTTCACTTGTTAAGGATATGCAAAAACAAAGCAATAAACAATTGCTTATGCCATACAAAGCAACAATTGATAACTTTAAAACACCAACTTATAAAGCTGCCACTTTGCAAATGCATCAATATTTGATGGCTTTTGGTAAAGGAGACACTGCTGTCGATTTTATCGCAATGGATCAAAATGGACAGAAGGTTAAACTCAGCAGTTTAAAAGGTAAAGTAATTTATCTAGATCTTTGGGCAACATGGTGTGGACCGTGCATGGAAGAGATGCCAAGTTATGATAAGCTAAAAGCTAAATATGCTGCTAATCCTAATGTTGTTTTTGTCTCACTTTCCATTGACGATAACGAGGAGCTTTGGAAAGGAAGTTTAATGCAAAGAAATGCAGATGGCTATCAATGGTTAATTAATAGGGCTAAATTACAAGCCTATAATATTGTAGGCATCCCAAGAAGCTTGCTGATTGATCAAAATTTTAAAATGGTAAACATGGCTGCGCCTTTACCTTCAACAACGACTGTGGTTAAAGAAATTGATATGCTTTTGGCAAATTAAGCAGGTTTATAAGTAGTAATTCGTTTCGCCATGCCATCAAAAATAAAAAGATGAAATGGAAACATAGCATACCAGTAAATCCGTCCCCATAAGCCATGCGGCCTAAATGTTGCAATTTGAGATAAATAAGATTTGCCATGATGTTGAATAATTTTAAGCTCTAGCCAAGCTTCTCCTGGCACTTTCATTTCTGCATAAAGTAACAGGCGATGATTTTTTTTGTCGGCTAATAGAACACGCCAAAAATCTAACACATCACCAGCCTGTAAAGTGATATTGCTCGTTCGGCCTCTTCTTGTACCAACACCACCAAATAATTTATCTAAAAACCCTCTAAAGCTCCACAACCAATCTAAATAATACCAACCTCTTTTGCCACCAATTCCCCAAATATTTTCAAAAACTTCTTCAGCATCACGTTCAAATGGCATTTTTACTTTATATTCTACTGTTCCGTTTTGCGGTACTTTTACTTGATCCATGAATGAAGTTTCTAGATAGCCTCTGTTTAAAGCGTCTTTCCAACTGCTAACAATAGAATTTTGGTCAATTTTTTCGAAAGCAAGTGCTAAAGCTTCCATATAAGTTAAACATTCTCTTGGCACTACTTTCTTAATAGCATCATTTTCGCAAATTACTTCAACCTTCATGCTATCTACCAAACTACTTGCTAAAGCATAAGGTACTGAAGTTACTAAGTTTAACCAAAGAGAACTTAGTTTTGGCGTTAGCACTGGAACTGTTAAAATGTATCTTTTTAAACCCCTAGACTTTGCATAAAACAATAACATTTGTTTGTAAGTTAATACATCTGGTCCGCCAATATCGAATACATCATTATAAGCTTTTTCGTTTCCTAGTACGCCACTTAAATAAGCCAATACGTCTCTAATTGCAATGGGTTGGCATTTTGTTCTTACCCATTTTGGCGCTACCATAACAGGTAATTTCTCGGCTAAATCTCTAATAATTTCGAAAGATGCAGAGCCAGAACCAATAATAATCGCGGCTCTTAAAATAGTGTAAGAAATACCAGAATTTTTCAATTCATCTTCTACCGCAAGTCGAGAACTTAAATGCTTAGATAGCTCATCATCATTAACAATACCGGTTAAATAAATGATTTGTTTACAATTGGTTTGCTGAATTGCTTTTACAAAATTCTGTGCAGATTGATGTTCCAAATCAGCAAAATCAGCTCCGTTACCAGACATCGAATGCACCAAATAATAACATGCATCAATATCGTTTGGGATACTTTTTAAACTTTCTGGGTTAAGTAAATCACCAGTGATGATGGTCACTTTATCATCAAAATCACTTTCATGTGCAAACCTACGTGGGTCGCGAACCATACAAACTACTTCGTGGTTATTTTCTAATAAAACTGGAAGTAGACGAGTACCAATATAGCCATTTGCGCCTGTTAGTAGAATTTTCATAAGCTATTAAATAGTTACCCTCAAAACAGTTAAATCCTAAAACTTGTTATTTCTTTTTTAGTTGCGGCTTAAAAGTATCGGTCTTGATGTTTGCTTTTAGTTCATGTAAGATATTGTATAAACCAAAATTAGTTCTGTTTACATAAATAAAGTGCTTAACGCCTCGAGCTTGTTTAAACTCTGGCATTTTTGCAATTTTCTCGCCGTAGCTGTATAACTCTTCGAAGAATGATGGCTCACTAAAGTCGAAACTTGACGTGATGTAAGGTTTGCCAAACAATGAAATCATCTCTTTATATGCTTTATAATAGAATTCGATTTGAGCAGGCGTATCATTGGGCAATATCATTTCTAATTGCCGAAAAGCTTTGATTGTTTCTTCTTTATTGTCAAATAATTCTGAAGAAATTAGACTAAAGAATGGCTCATAAAAATCATCAGGCATTTCTTTGATACAACCAAAATCTATCGCTCCTAACTTTTCATCTTTGGTAATTAAAAAATTCCCTGGATGCGGATCGGCATGTACTTTTCTCAACTCATGTTGTTGAAAATTGTAAAAATCCCACAGCGCTTGCCCGATTTTATTTTTTAATTCTTGAGAAGGATTAGTGGCTAAAAACTCTTTTAAGTGTAAGCCTTCAATCCAATCCATCGTAATAATTCTACTGCTAGAAAGTTCCGGGTAATAACCTGGGAAAACTACATTTTCTAAATTTATACAAGCTTCAGAAAACTCAATAGAGCTACGTACTTCACGTTCGTAATCAGTTTCTTCTAACAGACGTTCTTCTACTTCTTTAATGTAAATGTTCAATTCTTTTTCGCTCATGCCCAATAGGCGAAAAGCAAAAGGTTTTACCAATTTCAAATCAGATGAAATGCTATCGCCAACACCTGGGTATTGAATTTTAACAGCTAATTTTTTGCCATTTAACTCTGC
>JAIELS010000086.1 GCA_019752795.1 Sphingobacteriaceae bacterium | reverse complement strand
GAAGCTGGACAAGCAGGTACTGTAACTATTGCAACCAACATGGCTGGTCGTGGTACGGATATTAAATTAGGCCCAGGTGTTAAAGAAGCTGGAGGTTTAGCAATTGTAGGTACCGAACGTCATGAGTCTCGTCGTGTAGATAGACAGTTACGCGGTCGTGCTGGTCGCCAAGGCGATCCAGGAACTTCACAGTTTTTTGTATCATTAGAAGATAACTTGATGCGTTTATTCGGTTCAGAGCGTATATCTAATATTATGGTTAAAATGGGTATAGAAGATGGCGAAGTTATTCAGCATTCTATGATTACCAATTCTATAGAGCGAGCTCAGAAGAAAGTAGAAGAAAATAACTTTGGTGTACGTAAACGTTTGTTAGAGTATGATGATGTTATGAATTCACAACGTACTGTTATTTATGCTAAACGTAAAAACGCATTATTTGGAGATCGTTTAGACGTTGATATGAATAACATGGTGTTTGATGTTGCTGAAGATATTGTAACCGAATACAAAGAAGCTTCAAATTTCGAAGGTTTTAGGTTAGAAGTAATTAAAAACTTCTCATCAGATACCTCAATTAGTGAGAAAGACTTTAACTCAAAAAATATACATAGCTTAACGGATATTCTATTTGAAGAGGTAACATCATTCTATGCTCGTAAATCTGAGAGTATAATGAACCAGGCATTACCAGTTTTAAAACAAGTGTTTGAAGAACGTGGTGAGCAAATTGAGCAAGTAGTAGTTCCATTTACTGACGGGGTTCGTCATATACAAGTTCCGGTTGATTTGAGAAAAGCAATTGCTAATAACGGTCGTGAGGTAACTAAAGCGTTTGAGAAAACCATCATTCTTGCCTTAATTGACGACAGTTGGAAAGAGCATTTACGTGAAATGGATGAATTGAAACAATCTGTTCAAAATGCCGTGTACGAGCAAAAAGATCCGTTAGTTATTTACAAAATGGAAGCATTTAATTTGTTTAAAGGAATGCTAACTATTATAAATAAAGAGGTTGTGAGCTATTTATATAAAGGCGGTATTCCTGTGCACCAAGATGCAGATGATGTGAGAGAGGTTAGAGCGCCAAGAAATGAGCAAAACAAACTAAAAACTTCTAAACCAGAATACAGCCAGTCTAGTAGCACGGGTGATGTAATGGGAATGGAAGATACAAGAGAAATGGTTCCTCAACAGCCAATTCGTAAAGAAGTAACTGTTGGTAGAAACGAGCCTTGCCCTTGTGGAAGTGGGAAAAAATTTAAAAATTGCCACGGCGCAAACGCATAATTTGTAATACAAGATAAGAATGCCGAATTTTGCAAGAAGTTCGGCATTCTTTTTTTAATGTAAATTCTATTTTTTCAATAGACTGAAATCAATCCATCCGTATTATGATTAGAGTATATCTTTTTTTGGTTTGTTTACTTGGAGCTCAATATACCTTTGCCCAAAAAAAGGGAGTGGTTATAGAAATTAAAGACCCTTTAATTGATAGCTTAATCGCAAAGCGGATTGAATTAAATATCAAAAGACCAACTGTATCTAACCCAACTACTCCAGCAATATTTAATGGAATGGGCTATCGTGTTCAAGTGTTTTATGGTTCTGATCGAAAAGAAGTATTTAGCCAGCAAGCTAAGTTTAGAGCTTTGTACCCAAGAATAATGAGTTACATTACTTATCGAGAACCAAACTATCGTTTAAAAGTTGGTGATTTTAGAACTAAACCAGAAGCACAAGCATTCCTCAATGAATTAAGAGCTAATTTTCCAACTCTATTCATATTCAGAGAGGAAATAAATGCACCTATTTTAGAGGAAGGAAATAAATAGGTTCAAGATTAAAAAATTTAATAACAAACAGTTATTCAATAACACATGAAAAACAAAATTCAAGATTTAGCCGCTAAAATATATAATGATGTTGTAGGTTATCGCCATCATATTCATTCAAATCCAGAGCTTTCTTATCAGGAGTTTCAAACTTCTGCTTTTATTAAGGAAAAGTTAAATCTTTGGGGCATTGAGTTTGTAGAAATGGCTAATACTGGTGTTGTTGGGTTAATTAAAGGAGCAATTCCATCAGATAAAGTAATCGCTTTGCGTGCAGATATGGATGCTTTGCCAATACAAGAAGCTAACGATAAACCATACCGTTCTAAAAATGAAGGCGTAATGCATGCTTGCGGACATGATGTACACAGTTCTTCTCTTTTAGGAACGGCATATATTTTAAACCAATTAAAAGATGAATTTGCTGGGACCATAAAACTAGTTTTTCAACCTGCAGAAGAAGTTTTACCAGGCGGCGCAAGTATAATGATTAAAGAAGGGGTTTTAGAAAACCCAAAGCCTCAAGCAATGGTTGGTCAACATGTAATGCCTTTAATTGAAACTGGAAAAGTTGGTTTTCGTTCGGGAATATATATGGCCTCTACTGATGAACTGTATGTAACTGTTCATGGTAAAGGTGGTCATGGTGCGCAACCACATCAAAATATAGACCCTGTTTTAATTACAGCGCATATTATTGTGGCCTTACAACAAATTGTAAGTAGAAATGCTGATCCACGCTTACCTTCAGTACTTTCTTTTGGAAAAGTTAATGCCAACGGCGCTACAAATATTATTCCTAACCAGGTTAAATTGGAAGGTACATTTAGAACTTTAAATGAAGAGTGGAGAGCTGAAGCGCATAAATTAATGAAAAAAATGGCCGAAGGTATCGCAGAAAGTATGGGAGGAAGTTGTGATTTTGATATCCATAACGGTTATCCATTTTTAATTAATGAAGAAAAACTGACAGCTAATGCTCGTGAGTTTGCAGAAGACTATTTAGGTACAGAAAACGTTATAGATTTAGATATTTGGATGGCTGCAGAAGATTTTGCTTACTACTCTCAGGTAACTGATGCTTGCTTTTATCGTTTAGGAACGGGTAATGCCGCAAAAGGAACAACCTATTCTGTACACACGCCAAATTTTGATATTGATGAAGATGCTTTGAAAACTTCAACAGGCTTAATGGCCTATATTGCTTTAAAACAATTGGGAAACTAAATTTAAAGTATAAAGCACCTTAGATTTTTCATCTTTAACTTTCTACCAAAAATGAAAAAAATAATTGTCTTATTGGTTCTATCTATTGTCTTTGCTAAGGCGAATGGTCAGGAGATTCAACGGTTTAATCCAGATAGCATTAGAACTATTCAAATCGATTCTCCGATTGTAATTACAGGGCAACGATTAAACGTAGAAAGATTTGTCAATGCTGTAATTAATGATACTAGCTTTTATATGGCTTTTAGAAATATGAAAAAATATACTTTCATAGCAGAAAATAGGGTTTTTACATATGATAAAAAGAATAAAGTTGATGGTAAAATTTATAGGAAGATAAAGCACAATAATCATGGTCCATATAAAATGGAATATCTAATTAAAGAAGATAATGGTAAAGTGTACAAGAAGAATGGAAAATTTCAACTTTATACTGTAGAAATGTTCGACTATATTTTTATGAATGCCTATAATACCGACTTTGTGCCTAATGCGCCAGTGCATAGCGATGGAAAAGGAGGAACAAACGAAAGTTATAAAGACAAGTTAAAAACATTAATTTTTAATCCAGGTAGACCAATTAAAGGTTTGCCTTTTATCGGGAATAAAACTGCAATATTTACGGCCAATATGCGCCAATATTATGATTATTCGTTTTATAGCGGGACTTATTTAGATTCTATTCCAGTATATAGATTTAAAGTAGCTGTTAAGCCAGATTTAAGTAGCTGGACAAAAGATGGATTGATGATTAAAGAGTTAGTCACCATTTTTGATAAACGTAATTTCGAGATTTTAGGGCGTTATGTTGATATGAAATATAGCAACTTATTGTTTGATTTTGATGTGCAAATGAATATTGAAATGAGCTATTTTAATGAAGTAAAATTGCCTACAAAAATTACTTATCAAGGTAATTGGGATTATCCTTTCAAAAAAGAAGAAAGAGCCAGTTTTTTAGTCGTTCATAAAGATTATAAACTAGAGAAAGCAAATTAATTATTAGCTTATCATCCTATCCTTCACTTGGTTTTCAGAGGTAAAAAAACGCAAAAGATTATTATCTTTAACCTTCATTTAAAAATTATTTTTATGCAATTTTCTTTTCGCCTAATTAAGCTAAGCATAGTTACATTATTATTCACTACAACTGGCTTAAGCGCTCAGATATTAACCTCTAAACAAATTGATAGCGTTGTAGAAAAAACTTTAGCGACGTTTAATGTGCCGGGTATTGCTGTTGCAGTTATTAAAGATGGAAAAGTAATTCACGCTAAAGGATACGGAGTTAGATCTATTAAAAATAATTTAAAGGTTGATGAAAACACACTTTTTGGTGTAGCATCAAATACTAAAGCAATTACAGCCGCAGCGTTAGGGATGTTGGTTGATGAGAAAAAAATAACTTGGGATACCAAAGTAACGGATGTAATTCCAGAATTTAAGATGTATGATGCTTATGTAACTAGCGAGTTTACCATAAGAGATTTGTTAACGCACAGAAGTGGTTTAGGTTTGGGTGCTGGCGATTTAATGATTTGGCCAGATTCGTCAACGGTTACAAAAACACAATTGATTCATAATTTACGTTATTTAAAACCTGTTTCGTCTTTTAGAACCAAATACGATTATGATAATTTAATGTATATCGTTGCAGGAGATGTTGTTGCAAGAGTTTCTGGATTAACGTATGAAGATTTTATTGAAACTAGAATCATCAAACCTTTAGGCATGAGCAAAACCGCCGCATCTTGGTATCGCTTAAAAGATAAATCGAATGTAATTGATGGCCATGCGCCATATGAAGGAAAATTACTTCCTGTTGGCTTAAGCTTTGGCGAAGTTGCCAATGCAGCTGGTGGAATTTACTCTAGCGTTACAGACATGAGTAAATGGGTAATTGCCATGTTAAACGGCGGTAAGTACGGAGATAATTTAGATAAAAATTTATTCAGCCCTGCGGTACATAAAGAACTTTGGACGCCTCAAACAATTATTAATGGAGGTGGTGCTCGTGGCGCTTTTAACAGTTATGGTTTAGGCTGGAATTTAACCAATATCAATGGAAACTTCCAAGCATCTCATACTGGTGGTTTATCGGGTATTGTAACTCAAGTAACAATGTTACCTGATTTGAAATTAGGGATTATCGTATTAACTAATCAACAATCTGGAGCAGCTTTTAATTCAATTACTAATTCTATCAAAGATGGTTACCTAAACATCAAAGGCATGGATAGGATTAAAAATTATAATGATAACAGATTAAGAAATGAAAAACAAGCTGATGAAATTGTAGCGAAAACTTGGGCAGATATTTCGGCAGCACAAAAGGTAAATACAGTAAAGCCAGAAGTAAAAAACTTCTATGGCACTTTTAAAGATGCTTGGTTTGGTGATGTAACTGTAAGTGAAGTAAATGGCAAGATGCATTTTCAAGCTAAAAATGCCCCAAAATTAAGAGGAGACATGACTTATTATAAAGGCAATACTTTTATTGTTAAATGGTATGACAGAAGTTTGGATGCTGATGCTTTTGTAAATTTTAGTTTAGACAATAACGGTAAAGCCGATGGATTTAAAATGGCAGCTATTTCTCCATTAACAGATTTTAGTTTCGATTTTCAAGATTTAGATTTTAACATAATTAAATAAATAAAATGAATTATAAGTTTAAATTGGCAGGAATAACTGCTGTTTTTTTAATCATATTTTTAAGCATGGCCATGAAAGCTAAACCTAAGAAAGTTCTCTTTTTTGGTGATTCTATTACACAAGCTGGTGTACAAAATAATGGGTATATCAATTTATTGAAAAAGACTTTAGACCCCAATCAATACGAGTTAATTGGCGCAGGTGTAGGAGGTAATAAAGTATACGATTTGTATTTAAGAATGGAAGAAGATGTACTGAATAAAAAGCCAGATTTGGTTTTTATTTATGTTGGCATTAATGACGTTTGGCATAAATTAGGAGCGAGAACAGGTACGGATTACGACAAATATTTAAAATTCTATCAGGCATTAATCAATAAAATTCAGGCAAATGGGAGTAAGGTTGTGCTATGTACGCCTACTGTTATTGGAGAGAAAAAGAATGATGCTAATGAGGTTGATGCAGATTTAAATCTTTATGCAAAAGGAGTAAGAGAGTTAGCTGCAAAAAATAACCTTCCACTGTGTGATTTAAGAAAAGCATTTGTTGATTACGAAAACGTAAACAACACTAACGATTTAGAAAAAGGAATTTTAACTACAGATAAAGTGCATTTAAACGATAAAGGCAATCAATTAGTTGCTGATACGATGTTGCCTTTTGTAAAAACCCCCTAACCCCCTAGAGGGGGATTGGGTTTCCAATTACATTAATGATAAATAAAAAGTCCCCTTTAGGGGAATTAGGGGTATGATAAACCGCGAAACCATAGACAAAATAATGGAAACTGCCCGTATTGAAGAGGTGGTTGGCGATTTTGTGCATTTAAAAAAACGCGGCACCAGTTTGATTGGTAATTGTCCATTTCATGGAGAAAAAACACCTTCTTTTCATGTTTCGGTTAGTAAAGGTATTTACAAGTGTTTTGGCTGCGGTAAAGGTGGCGATTCTGTGCGCTTCATTATGGAGCATGAGAAATATTCTTATCCAGAAGCACTTAAATTTTTAGCCACAAAATACAATATAGAGGTAGAAGAAACAGTAGAGACTGTTCAAGATGTAGAAGCTCAAAACGCGAAAGAAAGTTTATATATCGTTTCTCAATTTGCTGCAAATTTTTTCGAAAATCAACTCTGGAATAGTCAAGATGGAAAAGCAATTGGTGTAAGTTATTTTAAAGAGCGTGGTTTTAGAGAAGATATCCTTAAAAAATTTAACGTTGGTTATTCACCTGATATTTGGGATGCATTAACTCAAGATGCCATAACCAATAAACATGCTGAAGAATACTTAGAGAAAACAGGACTGTCCATTAGAAACGATAAGGGTAAATTGTACGATCGATTCCGTGGGCGTGTAATGTTTCCAATCCATAATTTTACCGGTAGGGTTATTGGTTTTGGGGGTAGAACGCTAAAAACAGATAAGAATGTTCCTAAATATGTAAACTCTCCGGAGAGTGATATTTACCATAAATCTAACGTTCTGTATGGCTTGTTTCATGCCAAAAAAGCGATTAGAGATCAAGATAACTGTTATTTAGTAGAAGGATATGCAGATGTACTTTCAGTTCATCAAGCTCATATCGAAAATGTGGTTGCTTCTTCTGGAACATCTTTAACCATAGAGCAAATTCGATTAATAGGTCGTTTTACGCAAAATGTAACTATACTTTATGATGGAGATGCGGCAGGCATTAAAGCATCTTTACGTGGTTTAGATATGATTTTGGAGGAAGGATTAAACGTAAAAGTTGTTTCTTTCCCTACTGGCGATGATCCAGATTCTTATATGCATAAAGTTGGTGCAGGAGCTTTTAAAACTTATATAGAAGAAAATCGAAAGGACTTTATTTTATACAAGGCTAATATTCTTTTAGCAGAAGCTGGTACTGATCCAATAAAAAGGGCAGGGATTATTAGAGATATTGTAGAGAGTATTGCTAAAATTCCCGACAATATTAAAGCATCTGTATTTATTCGCGAATGTAGTAGCTTATTGCAAATTGAGGAACGTGTATTGCTGAGCGAGTTGAATACGATGAGATCGGCAAAGCTTAAAAAAAGTGTTCAACAAAATAGAGCATCACAAAGTCAATATCAGGATATGCCTCCTGAAAATCTATTAGATGATCAAGCTACACCTAATATCGGCTTAGCGCCAGAACAAAAGATAGATTCTGATGATTTACAAGAACAAGAAATTGTCCGCTTACTTTTAGCTTTCGGGCATGAGTTGGCAAGTTGGGAAAAGGTAGACAATATGTATATCGGTTCGTTTATTATACAAAACTTAAGTGATGTAATTTTCGAAAATAAACTTTGCAAAAAAATTATCGATCATTATAGAATTGAAATAGAAAATGGTCATTTGCCAACCGCAAATCAATTTATTAAAAATCAAGACCATGATATAGCAGATTTGGCAATTACACTTTCTACATCTCCATATACTTTAAGCGAAAACTGGTACAACAAACATAATATTTATGTTAGAGATGAAACAGTAAATTTAAAGGCAACCATTTTGGGAGGAATTTTTCATCTTAAAAAGAGAAAAGTAGATAGAATGTTGTTAAATTTATTAAAAGAGATTAAAGTAGAGCATGATGCTGTTAATCAGGAGATTTTAATGCAACGATATGCGCACATTAAGAGTGTAGAAAAAGAAATTTCGAAGTTTTTAGGGTCAGTTATTTTAAAATAAGTTATGGGTAGCTGTCTAAATACTAACTACTATATGCTTTGATATGGCTAGTCATAACGATTTAGGTTTTAAAGGAGAAGCTATTGCCAAAGCGTTTTTGGAGAGAAATAACTATGAAATTTTAGATGAAAATTGGGTGCATGGCAAAGCCGAAATTGATTTAATTGCCTATTTAAATCGTCAAATTATTTTTGTAGAGGTTAAAACTAGAACATCTGTTGCTTTCGGGATGCCCGAAGATTTTGTAAGTGATGCCAAGCAAAAACAAATGGAATTGGCAGCCAATGAATATATCCAATTGATGAACCATCAAGGAGAAATACGTTTTGATGTTATCTCCATATTATTTGATAAACAAGATAAATACACCATAAAACATATAGAAGATGCATTTTGGCCTTCCTAGAAAAAATATTTTTTTTAAATTTTCAATCATTGTTATTGTAATTTTTCTACAAACACTATTTTTTGCTTGTAAAGAAGACTCTACTAATTATTTAACTTTTAGCTCACCCTCTCAAGGACAAAGTTTTAATATTGGGGATGAAATAAAAATTAAACTAGACATTAATCAACCTGCTAAAGTAGATTCAGTGATTTACCTTTTAGACGGGAAACTGATTTGGGAAGCTTCAAATGCAGATTCTATTTCATTACCCACAAAAGACCTTTCTTTAGGTTATAGAATGATCAGTGCAATTGTAAAACAAGGAGATCAGAGGGATACGATTACCTCAAATATTGTTTTAAGAACAAATCAAAAGCCATTACAATTGATGTATAAAATTGTCAATACCTTTCCGCATGATACAAGTGCCTACACACAAGGATTAAATTATGTAGATGGGAAGTTATTGGAAAGTACTGGGCAATATGGATTTTCTGAACTAAAATATGTGGACTTGAAATCTGGGAAAACATTACAGCAAACTAAGCTAGAATCACAGTATTTTGGAGAAGGTTCTTTAAAAGCTGGTGATAAAATTATCATGTTAACTTGGAAGGAGAATTTGGGACTTATTTTCGATGCAAAAACATTTAAGCAATTAGGTACTTTTCCTTACGAAACTAGCAGAGAAGGATGGGGTTTAACTTTTGATGGTAAAAATATACTTCGCTCTGATGGCACAAACCGTATCTGGTTAATGAATGTAGAGTCTTATAAAGAAGAGTCCTATCTAGAGGTATATGATGATAAAGGACCTCTAAACAGTTTAAATGAATTAGAATATATAGATGGTAAAATTTATGCAAACGTTTACCTTACCAATAAAATTGTAAGAATAAATCCAACTACTGGAGTTGTAGAAGCTGAAATTGATTTGTCGGCTATTGTGCCAAAAAATTATTTTAAAACTAGTTTGGAAGAAGGCAACAATGTACTAAACGGTATTGCTTGGGATGCAAAAGGAAAACGTTTATTTGTAACAGGAAAAAAATGGCCTAAGCTATTTGAAATTAAGTTACTTCAATAAATTAGTTTTTCTGTTTCCGCTCTGCAATATATCCATTAAAAGAGATAGACTGTTTAGTATTGGTACTTACATTTAGTGCAGCATAACCATTTGCGCCAATGTTTAAGTTTAGCCTTTCATTGTCTTTTGTATCCTTAATTGCAATAGTTACTTGCCACCCTTTTTTTGTTTTTGCAGATTCATAAGTGAATTTTGTAGATGTAAATTTTATTCCGCCATCATCATTACCCATTGGCGCTGTATATGCTCTGCCATAGTAAGGTAGATAAGCAATAACGCTATCAGGTGTTATTTTTAATTCATAGTTACTGCCATTTAAACTAATCGAACCGCCAGCAGTATTGCCATTCATTTTACTAAGCACGTTGCTAATATCAGCCGAATTTGTTGGAATAGCAGTTGTAGCCACAAAAACATAATTTTTTTCAGGCACTATTTTACTTGTAGTTGTTTTGTCTGTTTGTGCATTTGCATTAATTGCAAATAAACCTAATAAAAGAAGGCCTAAGTTTTTAATCGTTTTCATCGTGTCGCTTTTGTTTTTATTAAACAAAAATAATCCTATAAAGTTTAAATCAAAACGAAGCTTTATCATGCTTATTATATTAAAAATGTTTAAGATTGATCCAGAAGCAATAATAGCTCCCAGACCAACCTTAAAATTTAAGATATAGTTGCCGTTAACGTTGTGCCGCTAATGGAGGTAGCGTATACTTTTAGTGCGGCAGTAGTGCCTCCATCTGAAGGTTGTCTAACAATGCCTCCAGCAGGAGTGTATTGTGATGCATGTAAAGCACATTCGATTAAACTGCTTGCCTGTATCCAGTTTAATGTACCTCCTTGATGTGGGCAAGTTGCCTGAGTAGCGGTAAATGATGATGTTGTATTGCCTGTGGCTAATCGTACAAAAAGGACGCCTCCAGAAGAGATGAATGAGCCAACAGATAACAATTGGGTTGATAAATCTACATTTACCTTTGTTCCAGTAGTTCCACCCCCTGGTCCACCACCCGGCGAAGGTGTTGGGTTATCAGATTTGCTTCCACATCCAGTCATACAGCTACCTGTACAGACTAAGGCAACGCCTAAGCCTAATGATTTAATAAATTCGTTACGTTCCATGGTTATTTTTTTAGTAAATAGTTGATTTTGTATCTGGGTTTTTTGATTTAAATAGGCTGAAATTTCTAGAAATGGTAAAGCCAAATCTAACCCCTCCTTTGCCCCAAGACTTCTGTGTGTTAGAGATAAAGTTATTTTCAATAATATATTCTGCATTCATGAAATTGAGCGAAAAAATATGCCCCCCAGTTTCAATTTCTAGACCAATGCCTAGAGGATTATAGTATTTAAGAGTAAGATCATTTGGTCTTGACAAACCATTTACCATGGTGTAATCTGCTACAAAAGATAACCGTTTTGTTAACTTTATTCTACCTGCAATGCCGAGTGTAAATAAGTTTTCAGGGTCATTTACATCCCCAGTTACAGATCTAACCAGTAGCGCAGGCATAATTTGTGCAGAAATACGAGAAGATATTTTTCTAGAAATAATAGGTTGAATAAAATAACTTATTCGATTTGAATAGTTGCTAAATTCTGTTGTTGCAAAAGGCTTTCTGGCAACTAAACCTATTTGAGCAAGTAACGTAAGATTAAATGGCCTACCACCATCATTTTTTTGTGGAAATACTTTCTGTTTTACATATAGGTCATAAAGTTCGTCATGTTTACTTCGCCCAAAACCAATGGTTAAATTATCAGACACACCATAATCTAGCCCAATAAATAAATCTGTAGCTACATCTAAACCATATAAGGTATGTGCGCTACCAAATTCTCCACCTATATCTCCAAAATGATGTCTAATTCTTAAGTCTAAATCATGTTTCTTTTGTGTTTCAGTAGAATGGGATAGTACAATATGCGGCGATTTAAAAGTTGCTTCAACTTTATTGAATTTTTTAGCATTATCCAAACTGTTCAATAAAGAATCGACCTGTTGTGCACTAGCTTTCATCGCAATAAATGCAAATAATAAAAATAGGTAAATAAATAGTTTAGATTTTTTCATTTTTACTTAGTTAAAGGGTTTAAGGTTCCTTGAATTTTGATTTGAATTACCTCAGCAATTTTTGTAAAAACAAGACTGGGTATTTTAATCTGATGCGCTGCACAAGCAACATTAAATGTTGAATTGAAGTTAACCGCTCCATTTTTAATGCTTAATTTGCCATTAATGGTTCTCGGTTGATCAACTCCATGGACAGTAAGTGTCCCTTTTGCAGTTACATTATATTCACCATCTTTTGTCCAATCTAATACTGGCTCAATAGTACCTTTAAATTTTGCAGATGGAAATTTGTCACTTTCCATATAGTTCTCATTAAAATGCTCTTGCATCAATTTTTTATCAAACTCTAAACTTTTGATGGGAACCTGTACTGCAATCTCTTGTTTTTGGGTACTAATTACAGCAGAGCCAAGCGTACTTGCTGCTTTAATATCCTCAACTGGCGTAGATGAGAATATGTTGATTTTGATGCTTTTACCCACAAAGGTTTGCGCATTGGTTTTTAATCCGAAGATTAAAAGAGTAAGAATAGCTAAGCCGAGTTTAATATTTTTTATTGATATCATAACGTAATTTTAAAGAGACACCACTTGATTTTAATAGAATATTGCCTTCGCCTACTCCACCTAGAGGAATTTTAACATAGGGTTCAATGCCAAAGGCAAATTTTTTATTCTTTAGTTTCAGGTTATAGGTAGCAGATAATTCTACTACACTGAACAAATGCTGATTTGCATTTACAACCTGGTTTGTTCTATCTTTACGACCAGAAGCTGCTGTATATTTAAATACATAATTTTCTTTAAGCATTAAATAGCTTGATAGCCCGGCATTAAATTCTATACTCCTTTTTTTGTTCTCATTTAGTAAGTAAGAAGCTTTTAATGGAATTTCTAAGACTTTACATAAGGCTTGAATAGATTCTATAGTAGCAGGTATATTAGGGTTGTTAAAAGTATAATCGTATCCTTCGGCAGTGTAGTTTTTTGACCCATAAATTAAACCAGTTTGAAGACTTAATTTTTTGGTTAATCCCACACTAATGCCCACACCAACAGCAATACTTGTTTTACCGCCAATAATGGAAGATGTGGAATTTAAATCTGGCCCAGCACTAATTGCCAAGCTTATTGGAATTTTTCTTTTTGCCTTGATATTTTTAATTAGTTTTTCTTCAGCTTCTCCAATTTCGTTTGTTGGTTTTACTTGCGTATTTGTTGTTTGTGATTGATTTGCTGGATTGATTGCTAAGTTTTCGTTAAGTATAGCTGATGATTTTACAACTGCAACAATTATGGTTTTTGCACTATCTTGAGAATCGATTATTGCTTTAACTGGATGAAAATCGTTGTTTTGTTTTACAATAGTTGTGTATGAA
>JAIELS010000030.1 GCA_019752795.1 Sphingobacteriaceae bacterium | reverse complement strand
TTACATAATCTATATTGGCAAATGAAGACAAAGGAACTTGACGTATTTGACCACCCATTCCCATATCTCTATAGGTCATTCTCATGTTGCGTAAAGCATCCAAATTATTGCGTTGATTCTCTTGAGAACGTAAAGTAATGTCATAGTCTTCATCTACATCTCTAAACTTAGAAATTTCTTTACCGAAAATTGCTGTACGTAAATCCATTCCAATTTGACCTGAAGAAATTCCTTCGCGGTTAGCACGTTCACGGTCTAAATCAAATACAATTTCAGGTTTGTTATTTTGGAAATCAGATTTCAGCTCTTCAATACCATCTATTTTTTTACTTGCAATGTATTTTTTTAACTTCTCAGAAGTTTTAACTAGTGAATCTAAATTATCACCAGTAATCTCTATACTAATTGGCTTTGCAGTTGGTGGTCCGCCTTGTTCTTTAGCAACTGTAATTTCAGCACCAGGAATGGTGCCTCTAACGGCATTTCTAATTTTATCAAGGTAATTAGATGTTTTTTGCCCTGTACGTTTACCGAATTGTACAAAGGCCACTGTGATTTTTCCTTTGTTAGGATATTCTCCTTGATCTTCATCTTGTGGATCGGTAACACCAACAGTGACATTTGATATAATTGATGAAACATCTTTGTTTTGTTTACCTCCAACTACTTCAGTAACTTTTTTCTCCAAAATTTTAATTACCTCATTTGTTCGAGCTTGATCTGTTCCGATAGGTAAATTGACGTACACGTAGATAAAGTTTGGATCTCCCTCTGGGAAAAACACTACTTTTGGCGGCACCACAGACATTAAGCCCAGGGTTAGGAAGAACAAGGCAACGGTTCCCCACAGCATCGCTCTTGGCCATTTTAATGCTCTAACTAATAATCTCTCATAAGATGCTTGAAAACGAGGCCATAAATTGCTTTGGAAATTTCTAACTGCACCTTCTAAAAAGAAATGATTTAATAGGTAAATTAAAATCAAGAAAACGATGAAATTACCCAATCCAAAAGCATATAAGTAGCTTAGCAAAGCTACCCCTGCCATAATCAATACGGTCTTCTTTACTTTCTTATCAAACCTCGGTTTTGGAGCATCGTGGTGTTCTATTTCCATAAAATCTACCGCAAAAACAGGGTTAATGATATAGGCAACAACTAACGATGCTAATAAAGTAATGATTAATGTAACTGGTAAAAAGAACATAAACTCTCCAATAATACCAGGCCAAAAAAGTAAAGGTACAAATGGAGCAAGTGTTGTTAAAGTTCCTGATAGTACGGGCATAAATACCTCGCCAGCTGCCGCTTTTGCCGCTTTTACTATAGGTACTTTGCCGTTATCGAAAATACGGTGTGTATTCTCAATTACCACGATTGCATCATCTACAACAATACCTAAACCCAATAAAAAGGAGAAGAGTACAATCATATTCATGGTAAAGCTAAACCCAAATATACCGCCTAAGGCAGGCATGGTAATAAAAGCAATAAACATTGATAATGGTACCGATAATGCTACAAATAAGGCATTTTTAACACCCATAAAGAACATCAGAATAATGGTTACCAAAATGAAACCAATGATAATGGTGTTAATTAAATCGTGTAAAGTAACTCGGGTTTGATCAGATTGGTCGCCTGTTATTGTAATCTCTAATTTTTTAGGTAATGATGTGCCCTTCATTTCTAAAATTAAAGCATTGATCTTGTCTGACGCTTCAATTAAATTTTCGCCACTACGCTTTTTAATATTTAAGGTTACAACGTTTTTGCCGTATAAACTTGCAAAACTTTCTTGCTCTTTAAAGCTATCTTTTACTTCTGCAATGTCTCTTAAATAAACAGAAGAGCCAGTTGGTGTTTTAATCACCAAGTTTGCAATTTGATCTGCATTAGTGAACTCCTTTTTAACGTTTAGGGTTCTACGCATACCATCCATTTTAATGTCGCCACCAGAAATGGTCAAATTTTCGTATTTAACAGCGCTTTCAATATCATTAAAAGATATTTTTGCAGCGCCCATTTTATTTAAATCTACATTAATTTGTACTTCTTGTTCTAATGCACCAACAATATCAACCCCAGATATTTCTTTTAAACTTTCAATTCTATCTTGTAAGTCTTTAGCATATTTTTTCAGACTTTTTAAATCATAATCTCCTGATAGATTGACGTACATAATAGGCATATCTGCCAAATTAATATCGGTAATTGTGGGCTCGTTGGGTAAGTCTGTAGGTAAGTCTGTTTTGGCTTTATCTACAGCATCTTTTACTCTTTGTTTCGCATCGGCGATATCTACGTTGGTATTAAATTCTGCAGCAATGATAGAGAAATTTTGATAGGAGTTAGAGGTAACTTTCTTTAATCCTTTTGTAGATTTTAATTGTTTTTCTATCTGTTTGGTCACCAAAGTTTCCATATTAGCTGGAGAAGTACCTGGATAAATTGTAGATACAAATATTTTTGGAATAAGTACTTCTGGGAAATTCTCCTTGGGTAAACCTTGATAGCCAAAATACCCCATAATGGCTATGATTGCTGTTAAAACATAAACAGCAGTTTTATTATCAATAGCCCAACTAGAGGGTCCAAATTCTTTTTTAAAGTCGTCTTTCATCTATCTTAAGATTAAGCTTAAATATTTTAGATATAATTGAATTAAAATTTAACAGAGTCTTCTTCATTCAAATCCTGTACGCCAACTGTAATTACTTTATCACCTACTTTAAGACCAGAAATAATTTCTACGTTGCCGTTATAAGTTCTGCCAGGTTTAATGACAACTTTTTTAGCTTTTCCATTTTCTGCAATAAAAACAAAATCTCCAGATTCTGATTTTTGAATTGCAGTAACAGGAATTACTAATGCTTTTGTATTTTGATAATCAACTATTTTTAAAACTGCTAACATGTTTGGATGATACTTTTTGTTGGCAGGTAAATTAACTTGAATTTCGAAACTTCTAGATGCTGGATCAATAGTTTTAGATGCGAAATTGATTTTAGTTTTTAAACTATCTGGTATATCTGGGAAAATTATATTTACCTCATCGCCTTGGCTAACTCGACCTGCATAAGTTTCTGCAACTTGTGCTTTAGCTTTTAAATTACTGGTGTTAATTACCCTAATTCCAGACATACCCGGTGCAACTGCATCACCAATTTTTAAACTCATGGCGTCAACAGTTCCATTAATTGGCGATTTAACTTTGTACATTGCAATTTGAGAGCGAGTAGTTGCAATTCTTCGTTCTGCTGCCTCTTTTTGGGTTTTTGCACTAATAAATTGTACTTCTGTGCCAATTTTTTGATCCCAAAGATTTTTTTGTCTATTATATAAACTTGTTGCTAAATCTAATTGAGTTTGTAATTCAGCAATACTTTGCAGCGCAACTTTATCATCAATTTGAGCTAAAACCTGACCTTTACTTACATTTTGACCAATTTTAACATATACTGCTGTAATTACACCTTGAGCTTCTGGGTTTACTTGAATATTTTCTTCAGCATCAATTTTACCTTGTATCTCTAAGTAGTTTTTAAAATTTGTTTCGTTAACCTCAAAAACTGAAATGTCTTTTGTCGTGGTTGTGCTGTCGCTATTTCCTAATTCGGCTTCTAGTTTTACAATTTTACCATCAATTTCTGTACGTTGTTTTTTAAGGTCTGCTAATTCAGTCTTTTTATCCTTTGTTTGTGAACATGCCGCTAAAATTGTGATTACAGCAATGTATAATACTTTTTTCATTATATTTTGGTTTTGTAAGGTTTAATAAATGATGTTCCCTAATGCTTTATCTAGATTTACTTTGTTTATTAGCATATCATATAAAGCAGTGATGTAGTTATTTTGAGCTTCTTTTAAAGAAGTCTCTGCAGTGGTTACCTCTATACTTGAGCCAAAACCTTGTTCGTATTTAACTTTAGTCACGCGTAGTACTTCTTTAGCCAAATCCATATTTCTTTTTTGGTTTTCTAAAGATTGTTGCCCATTTAAGTAGATAGTTTGCGCCTGATTAATTTCTAAATTTATTGCGTTCTCTAAATTATACAACTCATTTTGTGTTTTTACGGCAGCTAGTTTTGCATTGCGCAACTGGTAAATTCTTTGTCCGCCAGAAATAATAGGCACTGAAAGTTTTAGGCCGATAACTGTGCTTGGAAAGCGTTGGTTATATAAGTTTGAAAAGCTATTGTCTTGAAAACTTGAAGATGTACTGCCGAATGCTACTAAAGAAGGTAAAAACTGACTTTTATAGCGTTTGATATCTAACTCATTTAATTTTTTTTGAGTTTGTAATAAAGAATATTCTATTCTTTTAACGTGAACGGTATCGGTACTAAGGATGGGTGTTTTTTCAAGACCAATATCTGTTATTTTATCTGTTAAAGTAAGCTCACTCCCAATGCTCATACCCATTTGAAATTTTAATAGGTTTACATTTAGAGCCAACAATCTAATTACATTTTGTTTCTCGGTGATCAAATTATTATTTAAAACACTCAATCTATCAACATCAATTTTTTCTACAAAACCATTTTTAAGTAACTCTTTTGTATCGTTTAATGATTTTTTTAAACGATCTAAATTGGCATCTAATAAAGATAATTGTTCATTGCTAACCAAAACAGCGTAGTAGGCTTTGGTTACTGCAACAGCAGTTTCAATTCTAGTACGACTACTGTTTTTTACCGAAAGCTCTTTGTAAGTTCTGGAGGCTTTTAAACCGACTAAATAAGTGCCATCAAATAACAATTGACTTAGTTCTAAACCTACAGATGAATTGTATTTTACACCAAACTGAACTGGAATTTGCTTTCCAGGTTCGCCAAAAACTTCTCCTGGTAATAAACTAGTTGGTATTTTAAGAAAATCTTGAAAAGTAGCATTTCCACTTAGTTGAGGAAGACCAATCCCGATGGTTTGCTTTACTGTGTTTTTAGCTATTTCTTCGTCTATTTGTGCATTTAAAATACTAAAATGATGTTTTTGAGCATAAGTTATTGCGTCTTGTAAACTAAAGCTAGCGGTGGTGTCTTTTTGCTGTGCCATGGTTGGTATTGCCATAGATATACAAAAAAGTATAATCAAAACTTGATGTTTCATATATGTTGTTATGCGTTTGTAGGTTTTATTTAATTCATGTCCTTTTAACTTGCTAATTCTTTAAAGGAAATGTGTTGTTATGGCAATCATAACTCTGTTAATGTTATATTTCTGATGAGGCTAATCATCGTATTAATTAAAAATTAAATTTATTTCACCTAATCGCATTTTGGTTAAAATAGCTAAGCTAAGTTCAGAATTGCAAAGATCTTTTTCAATACTATTTTTTAAATTATTCTG
This sequence comes from Sphingobacteriaceae bacterium, assembly GCA_019752795.1. Taxonomy (GTDB): domain Bacteria; phylum Bacteroidota; class Bacteroidia; order Sphingobacteriales; family Sphingobacteriaceae; genus Pedobacter. The sequence continues at coordinate 8,066 of JAIELS010000030.1, read as the reverse complement.
AATAATTATATGTTATTTATTTTATACCCAAGAGCGTTTATATTTGGTTACTCAAAACTATGGAAACTTTTTTAAATGTAAGGGTTTCCTAATTAAAATATTTGATAACGTACTGAATCCATATTAATTAACTGCGTGCAAATAAAAATATTAATTTTTACTTCATAAAATTGTTTTCGGTCAATTGAGGTTTTGACTAGGTAAATATAATTGACCTAAGTTTAAATTAAAATTTAGCAATAAAAAAGGAGCCTGAATAAGGCTCCTTGAAACTAAATTTAATTTTTGGGAAAATTAATTACGCTTCTATATCGTATTCTAAAACATCTTTATGGTTGTAAGGTTCTGCTAACAACTCGTCAATAGTTTTAACTTTTTTATTAAAGCCAAGTTTATCTAACATCATATCGAAAATTAAATAAACTACTGGAACAACAATTAGGGTTAAGAATAATGAACTTGTTAAACCACCCACAATTACCCAAGCTAAACCATTTTTCCATTCTGCACCTGCCCCACTTGCCAAAGCAATAGGTAGCATACCAAAAATCATGGCAATGGTTGTCATTAAAATTGGACGTAAACGTGCGTGGTTAGCCAACACTAAAGCTTCAATAGTAGATTTTCCTTCTGCCTTCATGTGGTTGGTGAAATCGACTAATATAATCGCATTTTTTGCTACCAAGCCCATTAGCATGATGAAGCCTAAAATGGTAAAAATACCAATTGAATTATTAGTTAATGCCAATGCTAAGAAAGCTCCAATTAACGCCAAAGGTAAAGAGAACATTACTACCAATGGATAAATAAAACTGTCGTAAAGCGCCACCATAATTAAGTACACTAAAATAATCGAAGCCAACAAAGCGATACCTAAAGTACCGAAACCTTCTGCTTGATTTTCTTGATCTCCACCCCAAGTGTAACTTACACCAACTGGTGCTTTTAATTTGCCATCTTTTTGCATTTCTTCAAGTTTTGCTTGAAATTCTGCAACTACAGTACCTGTTGGTCTACCAATAGATTGTGCTTTAACGGATACCGAAGTAGATTTATTTAAACGCTCTAACTGACTTGGGCCAGAGCCCTCTGTAATGGTTGCAAATTGCGACAATTTAATTTGAGCACCTGCGGCGTTTACGAAGATCAAATTACGGACGTCATCTACATTTTTTCTATTGAAATCTTGATATTGAATGTTGATATCATACTCGTACTCTCCTTTTCTGTATTTACCATCTGTATTACCAGCAAAAGCTGTTTGCATGGTAGAGCCTACCGTTGATAAGTTTAAGCCAACAGCAGCCATTTTATCTCTGTCTACTTGTACGTTAATTTCAGGGGTTCCTTTTTCTACTGATAATTTTATCTCTGTAGCACCTGGCACCGAGGTTAGCACTTTTTGAGCACCTTCGGCATATTTTAAAGCACTATCTAAGTTAGAACCCATTACTATCAATTGGATTGGCGCATTTTCTGCAATACCTAAAATGCTAATTGGCACAGTCTTTACTTTAGCACCAACCAATTCTTTAGCTAATTCACGGCTCATCTTAGTAGCGAAAATGTCTGAAGAAACACCATCACGTTTATCACGTTCTACTAGTTTTACATTAATTTCAGATTTATATGCAGTTGCTTGCGTTCCTCCAAAATCACCACTGGCTTGACCAACTGTAGTAATTAATTGTGTAATTTCCGGCTGTTTGTTTAAGAAAGTTTCTGCTCTTTGAGTGTAAAAATTTGTTTGCTCTAAAGAAGCATCTTTAGGTAATTCAATTTGTATTAAGAACTCACCTTTATCAGATTTCGGGAAAAATTCTGATCCAATAAAGCCGGCGCCAGCCAACCACATTGCCGCAACAAATAAAACAACTACAGCTCCAATTGTACGTCTTTTATGGTTTAATGACCAAGTTAAGATATTTGTAATCCAAAGCGTGAATTTTTTTAATTGTTTCTCAAACCAAAGGATAAAACGACCGAACATGTTCTTACCTTCAATGTGTTCTAATTTACCATATCTAGAGAAAAGCAATGGTACAATAGTAAACGAAGCTACTAAGGAAAGTAGCGTTGCAATAATTACCACTACACAGAACTGACGTAATATATTGGACACTAAACCAGAACTGATTGCGATAGGGAAGAATACAACCACAATTACCATGGTAATAGATACAACGGTAAATCCAATTTCTCTTGTTGCATCAGAAGCGGCTCTAACTTTATTTTTACCCATCTCCATGTGTCGTTGGATATTCTCTAAAACTACAATTGCATCATCCACTAAAATACCAACTACGAGCGATAATCCTAATAAAGACATTAAGTTTAAGGTATATCCAAGTAAACTAATACCAATAAAAGTTGCAATTAATGATGCTGGAATAGATACCATAACAATTAATGCATTACGTAAACTGTGCAAGAAGAAAAGCATAACAAAAGCTACTAAAATAACAGCTAAAATTAAATCGTGTATTACTGCATCAGCTGATTCTAAAGTAAAAATTGAACTGTCATTAACAATTTTAATATCTAGGTTATCTGCTTTATATTCGAGTTTTAGTTTTTCAATAATTGCATGTACGCCCTTACTTACTTCTACAGCATTTGCATCACTTTGTTTAATAATTTGAATTGCAATAGCGCCTTTTCTATCAATACGAGCTAATTTTTCAGTTTCTTTTTGAGAGTCCTGAACATCGGCAACGTCACCTAAACGAATTTGTGCACCCGTTTTAGAAGTCGTTAAAACTAGGTTTCTTAACTCTTCGATACTTTTGTATTTACCAGATAAACGAATTAAAACATCTTGATTTTCTGTTTTTACACTTCCAGTAGGGAAGTCTAAGTTCGAACTTAAAATCATTTGCTGTACTTGCGGAACAGATAGGTTGTAACCTTGCAATTTAGCAGCATCTAATGATACCTGAATTTCTCTTTCAGAACCACCAATTAAATTTACTTGAGCAATACCGGTTACCCTAGAAATTACTGGAGCAATTCTTTTGTCGATTAGATCATAAAAAGTAATATCGTCCATGCTTGCAGATGCCGACATGGTAATTACTGGTAAATCATCTAGAGAGAATTTACTTAGCGAAGGTGTTTTTACATCTTCTGGTAACTGAGAAAGGATTGCGTTTACTTTTCGCTGTGCGTCGTTTAATGAATTATCAATATTGGCTGCATCAGTTAAGGTAATCGTAACTGTAGATAAACTTTCGAACGAAACGGCATTAATTTTCTTAATGTTTTCCATTGAAGATACCGCATCTTCAATTTTTTTGGTTACTGTGTTTTCAACCTCATTTGGCGAAGCCCCAGGGTATATAGTTGAAATTGATACTACGTTGTTTGAGAATTTTGGAAGTAATTCATAGCCCAACGAAAAGTAACTTAATAACCCTAATAAAGTAAGTGCAGTAAAAACTACAATTACCAAAGAAGGCCTTTTTATGGATATATCTGTTATTTTCATTTTTAATTAGTATTGCGTAATTAGTATTGCGTATTGCGATTGGCGATCGCTACTATAAATGCCATTTATTTGAATATCAGCTTATTTAACAATACTAACTGCAGTGCCTTCTGTTAAGTTAATTTGTCCGCTGATAATTACTGTTTCGCCTTCTTTTAAACCGTCAAGAATTTCAACATTGTCTCCTAAAATACGACCAGCAACTACCTTACGAACTTTAGAAGTGTTGTTTTCTAGTACATATACCTGATTGCTACTTACACTACCTACAAAAGAAGTACGAGGTATAATAATACTAGGTGCTTGTTTAGGGAAATTGAAAATTGCAGTACCATACATTCCTGCTTTTAAGCTATTGTTGGTATTATTGGCTACTTCAATTTCTATTGGGAAGTTAAGTGTTGCATCTGCTTTTGCTGCAATAAAAGTAACTTTTCCAGTAAACTTTTCAGTCGGGAAAACAGAAGATTTAATGTCAATTTGATTACCTATTTTGAGATTGGCAACTTGCGATTCGTTTACATTTACTTTCAATTTCAATTTAGAAACATCTACCAATTCAAATAACTGAGTTCCTTGTGCGGTTACGAAAGAACCAACTTCAATATATTTTTTATTTACAATGCCGTTAATTGGAGATTTGATATTTGCATCACTCACTCTTCTTTGAGAAGCTTGCAAACGTAATTTTGCATTTTGAGTAGCTAATTTAGCTTGATCTAATTGTTGTTGAGTTACACCACCAGTAGCATATGAACTTTGGTATCTCGCTTGATCTTTTAATGCATTTTGGTAATTAGCTTCTGCAGTTTCTCTATCCGTGTTGATAATTTCAGCATCTATACGCGCTAAAATTTGTCCTTTGCTTACGCGAGAACCTTCATCAACGTAGATTGCCGAAACACGACCAGCATTCTCTGATAAAAAGTTTAATTCTTGTTTAGGGATGAAATTTCCGTTTGCACTAAAGTCTAAATCAACGGCTTTTTTCTCTACAGTAGCTACACGAACAGCAACTGCACCACCACCTTTTGCAATAAAAGCAGTTTTCTCTTCGTTTTTCTTTTTGTTATTAGTTAATACGTAAGCTATTGCACCAAGTGATGCTGCAATAACGATGATGATAATAATTGCTTTTTTCATTATTTTATTAGAGATTTTATATTTCCGTTTGATTTGATTAATTGTATTTCGGCTATTTTATAATTCAATAGCGCTTGTGTATAGCTGTTTTGAGCTTGTGTTAATGATGTTTCAGTATCAAGTAGGTCAGTTAAACTAGCTAAACCATTGTTGTAATTATTTTGAGTACTGTTATAAATTTCTTGTGCCAACTCAGCATTTTTCTTTTGTGCCTCAATGGTGTTTAAACTATTTCTTAACTGGATTTTAGCATTTTCGTAGGCTAAGTTTAAAGCATTGGTAGTTTCTACTCTATCTTCTTTGGCTTTTTGAATATTTACATCGGCTTGTCGAATTTTAGAACGAGTTAAAAAACCATTAAAAATTGGTACTTTTAAAGTTAAACCGATTGCAGATGAACCAAATCCAATCGCTGTGCTGTTAGAGTTTAAAAAATCGAACCCACCTGCTTGACTGGAATAGGTATAATTCCCTGTTAGCGCTAAAGTTGGATAATATTCTGCTACGTAAGCTTTACGTTGTAACCACAACAGTTTATCTTGGTTATTTAATAATTTAATTTCTGTTCTATTTGATAAAGCGATTGAATCAGTAAATCGAGGTAATTCTTTTACTTCCGTTAACTCGGTATCTGGTAAAATAATTGGAGTAGTTACTTGCATGCCCATTGCAAATTTCAATTGATTTTCTAATTGAATAATTGCATTTACAGTTTGCTCACGTTGAGTTTCTAAATTAGTGCGATTTACCTTAATACGGTCAACATCAATCTTTTTTGCTAAACCATTGCTAAACTGATTTGAAATAATTTTTTCAATTACTTTAACGTTCTTAATGTTATTATCTAATACATTTAATTGTTGTCTGTTCACTAAAACTTGATAGTAATTATTAGCTACCAACTCAATCACTTGTTCTTCTGTATATTGAGCAGTTAAATTGTAATATTCTTCACTAGATCTAGCTGCTTGCAGACCAGTAAAAACTTGCTGATTAAACAATTGTTGTGAAAGTTGGATACCAGCTGTAGAATTCCATTTTTGGCCAAACTTAAGTGTCTGGGTCTGACCGCCAAAATCAACAACTTGTTGTCCAATAATAGCATTATAGGTTAAGCCAGAAGTTCCGGTAAGTGTAGGTAAAGCTTGAGATCTTACTTCTTCTACTTTATATCTTCCTCCATCTATATCTAATCTAGCTTTACGAACTTTAGAATTGTGTTGTAATGCAAAAGTTAAAGCATCTCCTAAAGTAATTTTTTGTTGTGCTAGTGCAAATTGTGGTATAGAAATTATACCTAATAAAACTAGTAGTAGTTTTGTTATTCTAATTTTGGATATCATTGTTTATATTATGTTATTTATTGTTTTTTAATTCTTCTTTGTAAGTAGCAATTAGCGCTAAACCTTTTTGATTGCAAATGCCATAAAGAAAGTGTTCTGTAATTTCAATCATTACTTGTGCGATGTTGTACTTATTCGCTGTGTAGTGGTCATGTCTATTAAAAATTAACTCAACATGGTCTAACCTTAATTGAGTTAATATGTCTTTATTAATTTCAGCTCTGTAAATCCCTTCCGTTATGCCACGCTCTAAATTTGCTAAAATGGCAGAACCCAAGCTTTTTTCTTTAAAATTTTTAAAGTATAACCAAGCTTTTGGATGGTATTTTTGCAAGTCATAAAACATTTTAGGGTTCAAATTACCTAAAGATTCGTTCATTGTGGCCAAGGTTAGCAGCAGTTCATGTACTGCATCTTTTGCTTTCTCTGCAGATTCATGTATTACACAATCTTGATTATTTAACCTACTTTCAATTAAAATATTTACTAATTCGTCTTTATCGCTAAAATGCTGATATATAGTCTTCTTAGACATGCCTAAATGTTTAGCAATGTCGTCCATAGTAACGCTTTTAAAACCATATTGGCAAAAAAGCTTATCCGATTCTTCTATGATGTATTTTTTTATATCTAATACTTGCTCCATAATTTCTGTTATAAAACCAAAGAAACTTTTATTAGCTCCAAAGTTTCTTAATTAATATTTTAATGTCTTCAGCAATCGTTGTGCCTACTTCATTTACTTCCATGATGATTTTAATTATTCGGCAAAACTAAAGAAACTATTTTTAATTCCAAAGTTTCCTGATTAAAATTCTTATTTCTTCTGCGAGTGTGAGTTGTGGTTGTTGTAATTCCATATTTCAAAAAGAATTAAAAATGCGCTATTTAAATAGTCTAAATCGGCGAAATAAGGATATTGTTAGGTGAAATTGGAGCAATCTAGATTAAAAGATATGACCTAGTTTAAGATTATTAATTTTTTAATTTTACATTAGGATAATAAATCAAACTTTAATCTATCGTAAAATTTAACATGAACAAAGGGAGAATAGAAGCTTTTAGCGATGGCGTAATTGCTATTATTATCACCATTATGGTTTTGGAACTTAAAATTCCACATGAGAAAAGTGAATTAAAAGATTTACTTTCTTTGTGGCCAGTATTTTTAAGCTATGTACTCAGTTTTATATATGTTGGCATATATTGGAACAACCACCATCATATGTTTACCGTGGTTAATAAAGTAAACGGCGCCATACTTTGGGCCAATATGCATTTGTTATTTTGGTTGTCTATGATTCCTTTTGCTACAGGCTGGATGGGAGAAAATCATTTTGCACCCGCAACTATGGCGTTATATGGTTTTGTAATGTTTATGAATGCAATAGCTTATAGTATTTTGTCTAATTTATTAATTAAGCATCACGGTTCAGATTCTTTATTATCTAGAGCAATGGGAAAAGGGCTCAAGGGTAAAGTGTCAGTTGCATGTTATATCACTGCAATTCCTAGTGCATTTATCAATGTATGGATTTCTGGAGGATTATTTGTTTTGGTTGCGTTGCTATGGCTTATCCCCGATAAAAGAATTGAAAATATCATCCTTAAAGAAAATCAGCATTCATCATAATTATCTACTTCGCTATTTCCTTATTACATTTGTGCTCTAATTTCAGCTATGCTTATTCAAGAAAATGTTTCTTTAAAACCACACAATACTTTTGCAATTGATGTAAAGGCTAAATTTTTCGTAGAAGTAAAAAACGAATTAGACTTAAAAGAAGTTTTATCAACTGAAATTGCTCGCCAACATAAACTATTGGTATTGGGCGGCGGAAGTAATATGTTGTTTACAGAAGATTTTGATGGCTTAGTAATTAAAGTAAGTTTTTTGGGAATTGATTACAGCCTTGAAAATGAAGATGTAATGGTTACTGCAGGTGCTGGTGTAGTTTGGAACGATTTTGTAAATTATTGTTTAGCGCATGAATTTGCTGGCGTAGAAAATTTAGCTTTAATTCCTGGTACAGTTGGGGCTTCACCAATACAAAATATTGGAGCTTATGGCGTAGAACTTAAGGATGTTTTTT
>JAIELS010000092.1 GCA_019752795.1 Sphingobacteriaceae bacterium | reverse complement strand
AATTTCATTTACTGGAACATTCCACAGTTTTAAAGATTGTAAAATCATTTCGGCATGTTTAGTTCCAATTATTTCATTTAAAAGACAAACTTTCTCCAAATCAGCATCTCTTCTAGAAAAAATACTTTTAACATCGGCTCTAAATTCATCCTGATAAGGCAATGTGATGAAATTTAAAAGTTTAACGGTTGTTTTACTACCACTATCATTGCAAAGACATAGCGCAACATCTAAACCATCCATAGATGTTCCAGACATTAGCCCGATAATTTTTCTTTCTTTTTTAGATGCAATTTGAAATATGCGTTCAATATTCTTGTTCATAACGATTAAAATTTACTAAAGTTAAACAGCTCGGAGATATAAAATGTAAATATTATGTTCATTTTTAAAAATACTACTATCTTTACCGCTCCGTTCACTATATAATACCAATTTAATGGCAAGATTAAATCTATTAGAAGAAACGAGGTTCGAGAAGCTTCCCGTTACTGTTTTTAAAAACCCAAAAGAAGCATCAATTAGTATTGCTCTTCGTATTGCAAACATTATTAAAAGTAAGCAAAACCAAAACCAAAGTGCTGTTTTAGGGTTAGCTACCGGCGCATCGCCTATTTTAGTATATGCAGAATTAGTACGTTTACATAAAGAAGAAGGGTTAAGCTTTAAAAATGTAATCACATTTAATTTGGATGAATACTATCCAATGCAACCAACTTCAGCGCAGAGTTATGTGAAGTTTATGAATGAAAATTTGTTCAATCATATTGATATTGAAAAATCAAACATCCACATTCCTGACGGCACACTAAAATTAGAAGACATTCCAGCTTACTGCTTAGCCTATGAGCGAAAAATTGAAGAAGTTGGTGGCTTAGACATGCAATTACTAGGTATTGGACGTACAGGACACATTGGATTTAACGAGCCTGGATCTGCACCTAATTCTGGCACACGTTTAGTTACTTTGGATGATTTGACACGTAGAGATGCAGCCCGTGATTTTGGCGGAAAATCTTTTGTACCAACAAAGGCTATTACCATGGGTATTGGCACCATATTTAAAGCTCGAGAGATCGTTTTAATGGCTTGGAATCGTAAAAAAGCATCTATTATTAAAAAAGCCGTTGAAGGAGAAATATCTAGCGAGGTACCTGCAACTTATTTACAACTTTCTGATAACGTAGAGTTTATTTTAGATGAGGATGCGGCATCAATGTTAACCAGATTTGATACACCTTGGTTAGTTAAAGATTGCACTTGGAATGACGCATTAACGAGAAAAGCCGTGATTTGGCTTGCCAATAAGTTAAAAAAACCAATTTTAAAATTAACTGAAGACGATTTTAATAACAATGGAATGGCGCAATTGGCTCTAGAAAAAGGACCAGTTTACAACATTAACATTCATATTTTTAATAAATTACAACATACAATTACGGGTTGGCCGGGCGGAAAACCAAAAGCCGACGATACACAAAGACCTGAAAGAGCAGAGCCGGCCAAAAAACGTGTAGTAATTTTCTCTCCACACCCTGATGATGATGTGATTTCTATGGGTGGTACTTTTATTCGTTTAGTAGATCAAGGCCATGATGTTCATGTCGCTTATCAAACCTCTGGCAATACAGCTGTTTGGGATGATGACGCATTACGATTTGTAGAATTTAACATCGATTTTTCTGAAAAAATGGGTATGGGACAATCAGCAATGAAAGAAATGTATAGCGATATGCGTAAATTTATTGAACAGAAAAAGCCAAATCAAGTAGATACCCCAGAAATACAAACCGTAAAAGGATTAATTAGAAAGGGAGAAGCTATTGCCGGCGCCCGTTATTGCGGATTAGCAGATGATCACATCCATTTTATGGCTTTACCATTTTACGAAAGTGGAAAAAATCAAAAAAATCCAGTTACTGAAGCTGATGTAGTATTAACTATGGAATTACTTCAAAAAATTAAACCACAGCAAATATTTGCCGCAGGAGATTTTGAAGACCCGCACGGCACGCATATTGTTTGTTTTAATATTATTTTACAAGCATTAAAAAGATTAGAAAAAACAGAGCCTTGGGTAAAAGATTGCTGGCTTTGGATGTATAGAGGAGCTTGGTTAGAATTTGAAGCCCATGAAATTGAAATGGCAGTACCGCTTAGTCCTCAAGAGGTAGAACGCAAAAAATTTGCAATTTTCAAACACCAATCTCAAAAAGATAGAGCTGTTTTCCCTGGAGATGACGCTAGAGAGTTTTGGAAAAGAGCCGAAGACAGAAACAGAGAAACTGCAAAAGCCTATGATGACTTAGGATTAGCTAATTATGAGGCAATGGAAGCTTTTGTTCGCTACAAGTTTTAATCTTTTTTACATTGATTAATTTTTAAATTATCTTATCTATATTTAAACTATAAATCCTCAAATTAATTTGAGGATTTATAGTTTATGAGCAAATAATTTCAACCTAAAAATGGAAAATAAACCTGAACGCTTACTCTCATTAGATTTTTTTCGTGGGCTTACTGTAGCCGCAATGATTTTAGTAAATAACCCTGGTAGTTGGAGTAACATTTATGCCCCATTGGAACATGCCGAGTGGAATGGATGTACCCCAACCGATTTAGTTTTCCCTTTCTTTTTATTTATTGTTGGCGTATCTATTGCTTATGCATTAGGCAGTAAAAAATTAGACTCAGCAAGCCATAACAAAACCATTTTAAAAGCTTTAAAAAGAGGATTAATCTTATTTGGCTTAGGATTTATACTCGCTATTTTTCCAAGAAATTTTGCCACCTATGATTTTGTAGAAACAATTAAGACTGTTCGCATACCTGGTGTTTTGCAAAGAATAGCAGTGGTATTTTTTATAGCTGCTGTTATATTTTTAAAATCTAGCGAAAAAACAATTTTTAGAACAATCATTGTCATTCTATTAGGTTATTGGATATTAATGATGTTTGTTCCTGTACCAGGTTTTGGTGATGCTAACTTAGAAAAAGAGACAAATTTAGGGGCTTGGTTAGATAGAACTATTTTAACAGAAGCTCATTTATGGAAATCTGCTAAAACTTGGGATCCTGAAGGAATTTTAAGCACTTTACCTGCAATTGCCACCGCTTTATTCGGTGTACTAGTAGGTGTGTATTTAAAAAGAAAAGATGTAGACGCTGCAAATAAAATCGCTTGGCTTTTCTCTGTTGGTACACTCGCTACATTAGCCGGTTTGCTTTGGGATTTACATTTCCCTATTAATAAAGCTTTATGGACAAGTTCATACGTGCTTTATACAGGTGGCTTGGCAACTATAATTTTGGCTTTATCTTATTGGATAATTGACGTGAATAAATACAATGGCTTTACAAAACCATTTGTAATTTATGGTGTAAATGCAATTACTGTATTTTTTGTATCAGGCTTGATGCCTCGTTTGGTAAACATGATTAAAGTAGAATTACCAGATGGTAAGGAAATTGGCGCATTAAGCTGGATCTACCAAACTTGCTTTGTTCCTTATTTTTCTCCTATAAATGCATCTTTAGCTTATGCTATAACATTTATTATGTTCTTTTTTGTTATACTTTGGTTCATGTACAAAAAGAATATTATCATCAAGGTTTAAGCTAGCGCCAACTATAGCGTATGAAAACACTTCACATTTTAAATGGGGATGCTACTTTATTTGTTTTTAATCAAACAACAATTGCGGGAGATATTCTGGTTTGGCGTGAAATTCTATCAGATGGTCCAGTTTCAAAAAAAAATTTATGGGAGCTTAGATCTGATTGGATTTTTAAGAAGTTTGGAGAAACCCCAGCCAATTACCAACAGAAAGTAATTAAAGAAGCTGAAAAATTAACGCATCTTGATAAATATAGCGAAACTATCCTATGGTTTGAATACGATTTAACTTGTCAAATTAACTTGATTTATATACTATCTAGCATAAATTCGATGTATAAAAAGGATAATTGTATTTCTTTAATTTGTCCAGAAAGCATTGAAGGAATGCCAAACTTTAAGGGTTTAGGTGAATTAAATTCAACGCAGTTAAACAAGTTGTTATCTCAAAAAATTAAATTGCAAAAAGCTGATTTAGCGTTAGCCACTGAAGCTTGGGATTTATACATTGACAACAATTTTGAAAAAATATCAGCATTTTTAACTCGAGATTTTGGAAATTTACCACTACTTAAGAAAGCATTTAAAGCTCATTTATTACGCTTTCCTAATCCATCCACTCAGTTAAATCACATCGAAAAAGTTTTATTAGATTTTACAAACTCTGGTATTTCCAGCAAAAGGGAACTTTATGATGCATTTTGGGCACAAGAAAGAATTTATGGCTTAACCGATTTACAACTTGACCATATTTTAAATCAATTAAAAGAAAAAAAATTAATTGCTAAAGAATTATTTTAGTCTCTATTTCGTTTGAACACCAATTGGTCCACTTGGCTCACTTTCATTTTTCAATCTATCTAGTGCGGTAACTAAATAATTGTATCTTTTCCCCTTTTCTACTTTTGTATCTATATAAAAAGTAAAATCTTCAAAACTAATTTTTAATATATTTTTAGCATTAAGAACATTTATTTTTTCACCCTCTTCAAAACGATAAATTACATATCCAGAAGCAGTTTCTCCATCTTCGGCTTTTAGTGGTTTGCCCCATTTAATGTGTACACCATCATTCATTGCGTCGGCTGTTAAATGTTGTGGCGAATTTGGAGCAATATCATCTAACCATGGCATTTGCGGGGGTAATGCTGGATATTTGTACAAGTCGTTTCTTAATGAATCTGTTAATGATTTTGCGTTTGTAGAAAGTGACTTGGAGCTAAAAAAAACGCTGCCTTGCGCTCTATTATTTGCCCTAATTGCTCTTATTTGAGTTGGAATTTCTGTTAAATTCATCCAAGTAGCATCTACCTTTGATGGCACCTTGACCAAATAAGCCGCCTGACCAATATATAAATGCCTACCAAAAGTATTATTCCCCCACCACTCTAACAAAGTGCCAAATGGCGCTGCTGCTCTTTTAAAAGTAAAGTAAATTTGAGGGTTAATATAATCTACCCATCCTTCTTTAATCCATTTTCTAGAATCAGCATAAAGCTCTCCATAATTAGATAAACCATTCGTTTTAGAGCCTAAAGTATCTTCTCTTAAGTTTCTCCAAATCCCAAATGGGCTTACGCCAAACTTTACATATTTTTTATAATAATGTACGCTGTCATTCACCATCTTAACCAGCATATCTACATTGTTTCTACGCCAATCATCAATTTTTGTAAAACCATTTGGGTACTTAGCAAAAGTAGCCGCATCATTTATAGTTTGACCAGCAATGCGATAAGGATAAAAATAATCGTCAAAATGAACACCATCAATATCATAACCTTTAACTACATCTAAAATAACTTGTACAATATAAGCTCTTACTTCAGGCAATCCTGGATTGAATAATTTTTGACCGCCATAGGTATAAAATAGTTCTGGTTGCTTTTTTGTAATATGTTCTGGACTAGTAACCTGAGCGGCAGTCATTGTTGCTCTGTAAGGGTTAAACCATGCATGTAACTCCATTCCTCTAGAATGGGCTTCCTTAATTGCAAATTCTAGAGGATCATATCCCTCTGCTGGCGCTAAACCCTGCTGTCCCATTAACCAATGGCTCCAAAGCTCTCTAGACTTAGCATAAAGTGCATCTGCAGTTGGTCTAATTTGCAACATTATCGCATTCATTCCACTTTGTTTGTGTTGCTCTAATATTCCTATAAATTCCTGTTTTTGTTGGTCAGCAGATAAGCCTCGTTTAGATGGCCAATCTATATTTGCAACTGACGCAACCCAAACACCTCTAAATTCACGTTTAGGATCAATTTTGATACTACTTTGAGCAAGAATGGACGAAGAAAAACTAAGTAAAAACAGAATTAGATAGGTAGTATTTTTAACCATTATATTCTTAATAGGGAGGATTTTATTTAATTATTAAATAATAATACGTTTTCTTAAACGTTGTTATGTTTAACGATAATTTTAACGAAATATGATACAAAAGTGCTACATTTTTTAGACATATCAGATTTTTATATTAAGTTAGCCCTCTAAAACATAACATAAACACATTATAATTGTAAATTTATTGATGCTTAACAGGGGTTGTCAATAAGAAAATATTCATATGCAAGAGCAAGATTCCGTAAATAAAGTTGATAGAAATAAAGTATATTTTTTGATTGTAGTTATTGCCGCATTATTAGGTATAAATGGTTATTTGTATTTTAAAGACAAGCAACAAAGTAGCCGTTTTGTAACAGTTAGCACGGAAAAAGATAGGCTAAAACTAGAAGTGGAAAAGATTGAGGTTGAGCTTGATAAGGTAAACTCACTTAATTTAAATCTAAGCGAAAAACTAGAAGCAGAGCAATTAGCTGCTAGAAAAAAAATTGAAGATTTAAAAGTAGCATTACAAAAGGGCAAGCTTACACAAGCTGATTTAGATAACGCACAAAAAGAAATAAAAGAGCTCAGAGATTTTGTTAAAAATTATAACGATCAAATAACTCGTTTAGAAAAAGAAAATTCTTATCTAAAGGTTGAACGAGATAGCTTAAAAACTACCTCAGATAATTACAGTCAGAAAGCTGAAAATTTAGAAAAAGAAAACGAAGATTTAAATGCTAAAGTAAAGGTTGGTGCTGCTTTAAAATCATCTAATATTACCATTAATGCCTATAAAATTAAAAGTAGCGGAAAAAACACTTTAGTAACTAGAGCAAGTACCGCAGATAAACTACTGATTAATTTTTCAATTGTTTCAAATACGCTTGCAGAAAAAGGTTATCATACTGTATACTTAAGAGTTTTTGATCCGGCTGGGAACTTAATTATTAGTAACGAAGAAGATTTATTTGAAGCAGACGGTCAAAAAATGCAGTTTAGCAGTAAAATTCAATTTAATTATAATGATGATAACTCTAGTTTCAACATAGATTGGTTGAATCCAAAACCGTTTAGTAAAGGAATCTATACTATCATTTTATACACAGATGGATTTGTAATGGGTAAAAGTCAAATTACACTTAAATAATATTAATCCACTATTGGGAAGGTTAGATTAAATACTGTGCCTTTATTAATAGTAGAAGAAAATTTTACTGTTCCTCCTGCATTTTCTACAGCTTGTTTTACAAAAGCAAGTCCTAATCCTGTACCAGATGATTTAGTTGTAAAGTTGGGCACAAATATATTTTCATGTAGTTCTTCTTCTATACCTTTACCATTGTCCTCTACGTCAATGTAGACGTCAACTTTATCATTACTCAAACTAATCTTAATTACACATTTGTCTTTATTCTCACTCGCTTCAATTGCATTTTTCAAAAGATTATTAAAGGTCCTTAATATTTGATCTTTATCTCCCATAATTAAAATATTACGGTTGGCTTTGTTTAATAATGCAATCTCAATACGATCTGAGGTATTAAATATTGCAATAGCTTGTTCTATAATTGGTAAAAGTTCTAGATTTTCCAATCTAGTATCTGGCATTTTTGCAAAATTTGAAAATTCAGATGCAATGGTAGCTAAACTATCTATTTGTTCAATAAATGAACGGTTAAAACTTTCAAATTTACGTTCAAAATTAGGGTCATTCTCTTTCCATGATTTTTCTAATAATTGTACCCCAAGCTTTAAAGGCGTTAGTGGATTTTTAATTTCATGCGCCACTTGCTTAGCCATTTCTCGCCATGCACTTTCTCTTTCAGACCTAGCTAATTTTATTGCGCTCAGCTCTAATGCAGCTAACATTTTATTATATTCTTTAATCAGCGAACCAATCTCATCTTGCCTATGCCAAATAATGGGCTGATTTTGTTGCCCTAATTTAGTTCTTCTAATACTCTCTTGTATAAAGGTTAAAGGGTTAGTAATCTGGTTTGCTAAAAAAACTGCCAACACACCAATTAAAACGAATACTAAGGCATATATATTAATCAGGGTATTGATAAATAATCCGATTTTGGCTTGATAATCTGCTTCATTAGCATAATATGGAAGACCGATATAAGCTATAATCTTATTTTGTGCATCTCTAATTGGTGCATAAGCCGCAGCATATTGAAAACTACCAATCTTTTCAGTAGGATTTAAAAATTCTGATTTCTGCATCAAATTTAAATAGATGAAAGCTTTTGGCGGCATTTTCTTCCCTAAAACCCCGTAATCATACATCCTTCTTAAAGAAGTTAAAACTAAATCTCCTTTAGTATCATATAGATTCAAAAATGAAGAATTAACTTCTGCAAACTGATTAAACTGAAACTCTGCATCTTCTCCGGTAGCAATTTTACCTGTGTTTAAAACTTGTCTTTGGTAAGCGAGTTGAACCTTTCTTATTTTCTCTCGCATTGACTCATTCTGTTGTTCTAGATATTCATTTTTGATATAATAGAATGTTGTCCATCCAACTATTAATAGTGTTGCCACTACAGACATCACAATAGACAATTGAATTCTAGTCTTATAAAGGATTTTGTTTGCATTAATCATTAAATAACGATTAATATTGAACCATCCAGCTTTATTGTTATCAGTATTACTAATCAACCAAACAAAAAGATACATTACAAAACTGAATAATAGAAATACTAAAAAGAAAAATGATAATGTAGCTAATCTAACTACATATGAAACCTTTTCTTTACTAATTACAATTAGTTTAGATTGATCTGCTTTGTATACTGCATGGCTGTATCTTGGCCTATTAATCAAACTACCTTCTATCTCCTTGTCATTTACATCATTTACAAACTCTACTTTATCTAGCACCCCCTTAAAATTATGATTAATCATACTATAAGTGTACTTGCCAGATTGAGCGTAAAGCTGATTGTCTTTATAGAACGCAAAAGAGTAAGCGCTAAAATCTTCGTCTGTTTTCACATTCCCATCAATTAATAATTCTGGAAAACGGCTATTATAATCATAAGGTTGTGAAATTAATTCTACAACAAGAATTCCCAATGTTATGCCTTTATCAATGATTGGCACAATACCAAAATAATTTTGCGTACCAAAAGTGTCGTTTATTCTATAGAACGAATTAGAGTTTTGCGTTTTAACAGAGCCGTATTTAACCAGTTCTTTGTATTTAGCTAGCAATATTGCAGAATCGCCTCTTAATGAATTATTAATTAAATTAAACTCATATGTCCTAAATTCAAATCGAGATAAATAACCATCTACATATTTTTTACCAATATAATTATCAAGCTTAAAGGGCTCTTTAAGTTTAGCGCTTTTAAAAAAAGAGATGATAATAGAATCATTAACAATTGAATTTTCAAAACTCTCTATAGCATTAACAACTTTAGGATCATCGGAAATCATGAGTTTTTCGGCAATTGCCCTCCTATTTTCATGTTCTTTTAAATCATTAAATCTTAAATATTTAATAGAAGTAAGAAAGGCCATACAAAAGAATAATGCAGCAAAAACTCTGATAGAAGTTCTATTATTTTGTAAATAATTGTTCCATGCTATAATAAAAATCAACAATGCATAAACTAAATAGAAAATATCATATTCATCAATATCTAACAATTTAAAGCTCGTATAACCTACTAACATTAACAGAAATATAATAAGTTTACTTCTATTGCTAACCAGAAATTGTTTGCTCAATTCAATTAAACTGTTCGCTAAAATATAAAGGTTAAACCATACTAAACAAAGTATAAAAATACTAACCCAACTTACCCAACCTAAGTTGATGATATTAGTGATATCAAAGTTAATTTTCGAGTTATAAATTAATCCCGAGAAGGTACTGTTAAATAAAAATCCGAAGTAAGAAAGTAATAATATAGAGAGCACATGAAACACGATGCTAGCAATATTACTTTTAATGGCCCATTTTGGTAATGTATATTTAAATCTATGTTTATAGATAAATAAAATAACCCATGTTAATGCGATAACATTTAATAATAAATCTCCTAAAGAAGGGATAAAATCACTTTGCGCATAAATTGTAGGGCTAAAAATAGCTAAATTGAATTGGTGATTAAACCAAAAATATTTTAGGTCTGATATCCGAAAAGCTAGAAAAAATAAACTGATTACAAAAGTTGCAGTTAAGAGAAATCCTTTTTTAACTAACAAAGAGCTAAATGAATTGATAAATAAGCAAATGCTAAATAGGCCAACAATCCACAGCCATATTTGTATAGTAGCATACACATTTTTTGAATACTCGTTACTCAGCTTTACCGAAAACAAATATTCTTTTTGCAAACTGAAAATCTCAGTGCTATTTTTATCCGTAAATTCAGCTAAATCTAAACTATTTCTATCCAAAAGCTCTGGAGAGATTTGCGATTTTAAATACTGATTTTGGATATTAAACTGTGATTTAATGTTAATTAAAAAAACGATTGTATGCTCATTAACTGTCTTTTTAATTAATTCATAATAACCATTAGAAAGTTGAACAAATGATGTCCCTTCTTTGTATCGATCTAAATTTGAAAGAGAAATTTTAGCGGTACTCCAAAATTGAAGTGTATTATTTCTATAAACAAGAACGTTTATTGCTTTATCTCGATAATCGTTTATAAAATTTAAAGCTAACTTTTCCTTTTTGTAGAAAGATGTTAAGTCGGCTATTTTTTTAGCGCTTGCTGAGAGATTTTGAACAAGCTGTTCTTTAACAGCAAGATTTTTCTGTAACTCTTTAGCTTCATGTAATAGGAGGTCTTTTGAGGTTATTGAATTGTTTAAAGACAATGCAGTAGCAATACAACTAATGCCTAAAAGCAATAAAAGAAACCTAATTTTACCTCCTATACTCACATTATAATTATTTTAAACGAGTGTATATTAACGACTATGTTAATGTAGCACTACTTGTTTGTACTTCTCTGCTCACTTTTTTAACTAAACCTTGTAACACATTACCTGGTCCAACTTCTACAAATTCTGTACCACCATCTGCAATCATGTTAGTTGCAGTTTGTGTCCATCTAACAGCACCAGTAAGTTGAGCAATTAAATTTGCTTTAATAGTTGCAGGATCTGTTGTTGGTTTAGCATTTACATTCTGATATATCGGACAAACTGGTGAAGAAATTAAAGTTGCTTCAATAGCTGCTTGCAACTCTACTTTTGCAGGCTCCATTAATGGTGAGTGAAAAGCACCGCCAACGTTTAATTTTAAGGCACGTTTTGCACCTGCAACTGTTAATTTTTCGCAAGCTTCGTCAATACCTTCAATACTACCAGAAATAACTAATTGACCAGGACAATTGTAATTTGCAGGAACTACTACCGCGTTAATACTTGCACAAATTTCTTCCACAACCTCATCCGCAAGCCCTAAAATTGCAGCCATTGTTGAAGGTTGTAACTCACATGCTTTTTGCATCGCATTAGCACGAGCAATAACTAATCTTAATCCATCCTCAAAAGATAACGCGTTTGCTGCTACAAGTGCTGAAAACTCTCCCAAAGAATGTCCCGCAACCATTTCTGGTTTAAAATCATCACCTAAAACTTTTGCTAAAATTACAGAATGCAAAAAAATTGCAGGTTGTGTAACATTGGTTTGTTTTAACTCTTCATCCGTTCCGCCGAACATAATGTCGCTTATCCTGAAACCTATAATTTCATTCGCTTTTTCAAATAGTTCTTTAGCCAATGGATTTTCATATAGGTCTTTACCCATGCCAACAAATTGGGCACCTTGACCCGGAAAAATATATGCTTTCATACTTCCTAATCCCTTAAAAGGGAAATTTATATTTGATTTAGTTTTTTATTTTTTTCAAAATCCCTTTCGGGAAGTTTGACATTAATGTAAGTTTGCTGTAATTAACCTCAAAAACTCTGCTCTTGTTTTATCATTTGTTAAAAATGCGCCAGTAAATGCAGATGTTGTGGTTACAGAATTTTGTTTTTGTATCCCTCGCATCGCCATACACAAGTGTTTACATTCCATTACCACTGCAACACCCGCAGGGTTTAATGTATCTTGAATACAATCTCTAATTTCGTTAGTTAAGCGCTCTTGAACTTGTAGCCTACGAGCAAAAGCATCAACAACTCTTGGAATTTTACTCAACCCAACAATGTGTCCTTCTGGAATATATGCAATATGCACTTTACCAAAAAAAGGTAGCATATGGTGTTCACACATAGAAAAAACCTCAATGTCTTTAACCACCACCATTTGACTATAATCTTCTTTAAACATGGCAGAAGTTAATATTGCTGCCGGATCAATATCATAGCCATGTGTTAAATATTGCAAGGCCTTAGCCACGCGTTCTGGTGTTTTTACTAAGCCCTCTCGCTCTGGGTCTTCACCAAGCTGAGCTAAAATATCTTTATAATGTGTAGCAACGGCACTCACTTTTTCTTCATCAAATCTATCAATTTTCTGATATCCTAAAGTTTCATCGTCGTGTTCATATTTATTACTTTCCATGTGTCTTTTTATTAACCGAGATACTCTACAAAATTATTTTCTGTTTCGTAAACTTTTATTGAGTGCAATTGAACACCTTCAGCCACGATTATAGGGTTAAGTATATCCCAAATTGCAATCGCCAAGTTCTCAGTAGATGCGAGTTTACCTTTCATAAAATCAACATCTAAATTTAGATTTTGATGGTCAAGTTTATCAACTACATTGGCATTGATCACTTGTTTTAACCATTTTAAATCTACTAAAAATCCAGTTTCCGGGTTAACCTCTCCCTTTACGGTAACAAATAATTGATAGTTATGTCCATGCCAATTTGGATTAGCACATTTACCAAAAACTTCTTGATTTTTCTCTAAACTCCAATCTGTTCGCGATAATTTATGCGCAGCATTAAAGTTCTCTTTTCTTGTAATATAAATCATTATTCCTCAAATAAAAAACAAATATACAGATAAAGGTTTAAGCTAAAAGACCAAAGCAGAAAGCTATAGGTAAAAATACCGATTTCTCGATCTTAATCTTTAATTTTAAGGCATGAAACTATTGCTTGTTGCCGCCACTAAAGCAGAGCTAGATAAAGTATTTGAGCATTATAAGCTGCAAGGTGAAAATTTTATAACTCATGCTAAATTTGACATCCTAATTACTGGAGTTGGAATGACTGCTACTGCTTTTTCATTGGGGAAATACTTTAAAAGCACTCACAATTTAGTGGTTAACCTAGGTATTGCCGGAAGTTTTGATCAAAATATCCCATTGGGAAGTTTAGTAAATATTGAAACTGATACTTTTGCAGAATTAGGTGCAGAAGACCATGAGAATTTTATAACTATTGATCAATTGGGCTTCGGCGAAAACACTTACACTGCGAGCTACTCTTATGATAAATTACCAAAAGTTAAAGGAATAACAGTTAATAAAGTTCACGGAAATGCGTTAAGTATTGCAAAAACTTTAAATAAGTTTAACCCACAAACAGAAAGTATGGAAGGCGCTGCAGTATTCTATGCTTGCAAAGTGAATAATGTACCCTGCTTACAAGTACGGGCAATTTCTAATTATGTAGAGCCTAGAAATAAAGAAAATTGGCAAATTAGTTTAGCAATTAAC
>JAIELS010000205.1 GCA_019752795.1 Sphingobacteriaceae bacterium | reverse complement strand
GCTTATGCCAATCAACCCGATGATAAATATGTGATTGTAGAATACGAAATTTTCAATACTTCAAGTACTGCACTTGAGGGGATTTACACAGGGATGTTTACGGATTGGGATCTAGATGAATCATCAGCAAACGCTACAAGATATGATGCTCCAACAAAAATAGCTTATGCTTACGCTAAAAAAAATGCGAGTTATCCTTATACAGGGGTTAAGCTTTTAACAAGTTTGGCGCCCCCCTTATATTATCCAATGTCTTATCAAATTGCTGGAGACCCACTAGCGGATGGTAAATTTACTACAGCAGAAAAATTTCAAACCCTTAGATCTGGAATAAAAGCAAATGGCTTAGGTTTTGATAGCGATAATGGAAATGATATAATGTATACAATTGGTACGGGGCCTTACACTATTCCTATTAGCGGATCTATTAAGGTTGCTTATGCTTTTATGGGTGCGGATAATTTAACAGAGTTAATAAGCGTTGGACAAGCCGCATTAACAAATTATATAAAGACGTCACCAATTACTCCTGTAGAACCAAAGCCGTTAAGTTTTATTTTAAAACAGAATTATCCAAATCCAAGTAATGATTTAACTACTATTGCTTTTGATATTGCAGAAAAATCGGCGACTAAGTTGTTGATTACAAATGCTATAGGTAAAGTAGTTGCTACCTTAGTTAATGAAACATTAAATGAAGGAAGTTATACCAAACAAGTTAACTTGTCAAATTATACACCAGGTATTTATTTTTATAAATTGAGAGCAGGTAACTATCAAAAAACCTTAAAAATGATAGTAGTTAAATAATGTTACCGTTAATTAAGTCACAAAGAATATTGTTTTTAACCTAAGGTGTTGTAACAAGCTCTACAACGAGGTTCATAACTATCTTTTTCTCCAAGTAAAATTTTACTCTCATTAGCTACGGTTCTGTAAGAATATACAGCCGGACTACCACATCGCATACAAACAGCATTTACTTTAGTTACGTGTTCTGCAATTGCTAATAGCGCAGGCATTGGACCAAAGGGCTTGCCTTGAAAATCCATATCTAGGCCAGCAATAATTACTCTTATTCCTTTAAGTGCAAGTTTATTACAAACGTCAGGTAAATCTTCATCAAAAAATTGAGCTTCGTCTATGCCTACAACTTGCGTATTTGTACCAAGTAATAAAATTGCCGAAGAACTTTCTACTGGAGTAGATTGAATGGAGTTTAAATCATGAGAAACAACTGCAGTGTCGTCATAACGTGTGTCTGTTCTAGGTTTAAAAATCTCCACATTTAGCTTAGCAATTTGAGCTCTTTTTAATCTTCTAATCAATTCTTCTGTTTTACCAGAGAACATAGAGCCACAAATAACCTCTATACTTCCGTAAAATTCTCCTCTTCTATAATTTTGCTCGCTGAATAACATTTGTAAAGGTATTTTGCCAAACTTAGATAAATTTGCTTTTATATGCAATATAATCAGTTGCTATATAAAAGCAATTTATCATTCTCTCCTCAACCACACGAAGATATAATCATCTAGAGGAAATATAATAGAATTTTATAGTATTTTTGATTGTCATTTATTAACATAAAACACGTATTTTTTCGTTTCTACATTATGATTAAACAAGAAGCTATTTTTAAAAAAGTAGGATTTATACTAGAAGAGCTAAATGAACAATATCAATTTTTGGCTCAAAATGCTGAAAAATTCGGCGATTTAGAGTTAGATTTATTTCTTGCTAATGCTAATTTTTTGGCAGATCATATTCAAATTATAAAGAAAATAATGCTTAATCAGTCAACTTCAAATAGTCTGGTAAATGACGATTTGGAGTTTGAAAATCAAACTTCTTTAAGTGATGACTTGCAAGAACAGACAGAAAATCAGTCTTTAACTTTTATGGAGGAGACAGAACTTGAAAATGAATTACCTGAAATAGAAATTATTAAAGAAGAAGATAAAGTTTCAAATTTTGAAGAAATAGAAGAGGAAATTTTCAAGTTGGATCATACGCCTTCAACTTTTGAATTTATTTTAAATGATCATTCTGAGCATAAAACCATCATGGATATGCCTCAAACAAATACCGATGAAAAATTTGAGTTTGAAGAAAAAAGTGTTGATGAAATTTTTAATAGACCTTTAAGTGGCGAAGAAGAACGCATTATTGCTGAGAAAAAGAAATTAAGTACTGATTTTATACAAGAACAAGAAGAAGAGGACGAAGAGGTTGGTCCAGAACCATTTTTAATGGTAAAAGAAGAAATTGTTCCAATAGTTGAGGAAGATTTAACACTTGAGCTTGCCTCAGTACCCCCACCACTTGTACAATCAGATGAGTTGGTAGAAGATCCATCTAATAAACCTACTTTAAATGAATTATTAGCTGGTAAAAATAAGTCAAACGCTACTCATATAGAGAAACCATTGATTACAGATTTGAAAAAAGCCATTAATTTGAATGATAAATTACTTTATATAAAAGATTTGTTTAATGGTTATAATTTGGCTTATAATGAGGCTATAGAAATTGCCAATAAACTTCCAAACTATGAGGCTGCGGATAATTTTTTTCAAAAGAATTATGCAGTTAAAAATAACTGGGCTGAAAAACAGACAACAGTAGCTCAATTTTACGAATTACTAAACCAAAGGTTTAAGTAACCCCCAACCCCTAAAGGGGAGTAGGTTAAATGGAACGGTTTGACAAAGTCCCCTTTAGGGGATTTAGGGGTTAGATAAATCCCATTCTATTAGAATCTAGTTTTAGAAAGATAAAAAGTAAAAGTGTAAAACTCCATAAGGAAGAACCTCCATAACTTATAAAAGGCAGTGGAATACCAATAACAGGCATTATGCCTATTGTCATTCCGATATTTATAAATACGTGAAAAAATAATATACAAGCAATAGAATAGCCGTATACTCTAGAAAATGAAGATCGCTGTCGTTCGGCCATATTAATCACTCTCAGTAATAAAAATAGATAGAGCCCTATTACTACAGCACAGCCAACAAACCCCCATTCTTCACCAATGGTAGAAAAGATAAAATCTGTACTTTGGGCAGGCACATATTTAAACTTTGTTTGGGTGCCCTCTAAAAACCCTCTTCCAGTAACTTGACCTGCTCCAATAGCAATTTTAGATTGAATTACATTATAACCAGAACGTTTGTTGTCCGTTTTTAAACCTAAAACTAATTCTATTCTATCACGCTGATGTGACTGTAGAACATTATTAAACAAAAATTTAGCGACAAATAAATAGGCTATAGCTAATGCGGTAATTAAGGTAATATTGATAATTTTTTGTTGCTTTTTCCGATTCGAATAAACAAAAATTCCGCCAAGAATTAAGATAGAAGTTATTAAAACCAAAGGGCTTAAGTAAAGATTAAGGATAAATAAAAGTACTAATCCCCAAAATAAAACCAATAAATTACCAGGTAATCCTTCTCTGTATAAAGGGAACATAAAGGATAAAAATACCAACGTAGAACCTGCGTCTGGTTGCAGCATAATTAAACACATTGGCAAAATAATTATTACTGCACAAATTAAAATAGGTTTTAAGGTGTTTAGTTTAACATTAAATGAACTGATATATCTTGCAAGTAACAACGCTGTGCCAAATTTGGCAAATTCGGAAGGTTGGAGTTTGAAGGAGCCAATAGGTATCCATGCCTGATTTCCACCTACACTTTGTCCAACTACCAAAACGGCTAATAATAATATAATCGTAACCCCATATACTATTGGAGCAAATACACTGAAAAATTTGGCATCGAATAATAAAATAGAAAACCCTAATATTAAACCCGTGCCAATAAAAATAAGCTGCTTACCATAATTCGCGGTAAAGCTAAATGCAGTAGATTTATCTGGATCGTATTCTGTTGCGAAAATGTTGATAAAACCAACAACACACAAAGCCACATAGATTAAAATGGTTACCCAATCTACGTTAAAGAAAAATCTATTACTTTGTTGTTGCATTCTTCTTTGGTTTATCTATTTCCTTATTAAAGGTATTTATTGCAATTTTATTATTTTCTTTTTTTGTGTTTTTATTTAAACTGTCTGTAATTTTATTAACAGGTTTAGTCACTTTTAATATCGGTAATAAATTAGCATCCTTATATTTTTGTATAGTTGCGCCGTTTATTAACCTGCCGGTAAGAGAATCTGTTAAGTATTTTTCTGTAATATAACTTGCAATCGGTGCGGCATACGAACCACCATAACCACCATTCTCTACAATAACGGCAATTGCAATTTTTGGATTATCTCTTGGGGCAAAACCAATAAATACAGAGTGATTTTTACCTCTACTATTTTGCACGGTGCCGGTTTTTCCAGCCATGATAATATTTCTCAATCGAGATTCTGTAGCAGTACCTGTAGAGGTGTTAACTGCATCTTGCATTCCGGCTATTACGGGTTCAAATAATTTTGCATCAATATCTACATAGTGTTTTTGCTTATATTTAGGGTCGATGTATTTATTGTTTCCAATACCTTTTACGATATGTGGTTTAAGATAATAACCTCTGTTGGCTATTATTGCCATAATATTAGCCATTTGTAAGGGGGTAGTGTTAATTTCTCCTTGCCCAATGGCAACCGACATAATGGTGCTATTACTCCAATACTTTCCGTGCTTTTTATCGTAATCTTTTTTTCTAAATAATTTATACGCCTTCTCTCCCGGAAAATCTATCCCTAGCGTATCTCCAATACCAAATTTTCTTACTTTATTTTGCCAAGCCTCATAAGCAGCTTGCTGTTTAATTCTACTATTACCATTTTTGGTCATCATTTTAGCAAAAATACTATAGAAATAGGTATTACAAGATCGAGATAGTGCCCAACGTAAATTTGTATTTCCATCAATATGTTCGCATTTAAACTTCCTATTACCAGCAACGTAATAGCCCGGGCAAAAAATTGTACTATTCGGATCAACAACTCCTTCACTTAAGGCAATCAAAGCATCTAATGGTTTAAATGCTGAGCCGGGAGAATAGCCGCCTTGAATCGGTCTAACAACAAATGCTTGGTAAGGATTGGCCCAAATTTCACTATAATTTTTACTAAAGTTATTGCCTACTAATTTATTTGGGTCATATCCTGGACTGCTCACAAAAGCCAAGACTTCGCCTGTTGCTGGTTCTATAGCTACGATACTACCTACTTTATTAGCCAATAACTCTTCACCCAATTTTTGGATCCCAATATCAATTGTTGAAGTTAATTGGTCTCCAGAAATAGCCATAGAATCTAGCTTTCCATCCGCATATTTCCCTTGAGCAACGTTTTTAACATTATAAAGAATGTGAGTTACACCTTTTGTTCCTCTTAAATTAACTTCGTATTCTTTTTCTATACCAGTTTTACCTATATAATCACCAGACCTGTAATAACCATTATATTTGTCTAAGTCGCCCTGTGTTACCTCTCTCATGTAACCTAAAAAATGACTAGCGATACTATCAGGATAATATCTTATGGTTCTTTTTTGAACTTCAAAACCTTCATAATTAGCTAATTTTTCTTGTAGAGCGGCATAAGTCTCTACAGAAAGCAGTTTTTGGAAAATAGAAGCTTGATATCTGGATTTAACTGTTGCTTTTCTTAACTTCTCTCTAAATGTTGGCATGTCAATTCCAATAATTTCACAAAGAGAAAGTGTATCAAACGGTTTAACTAATTTAGGGGTAACTATTAGATCATAAGTAGGTTGATTCTGAGCTAAAATATTGTTATTTCTATCTAAAATTACTCCTCTAGCAGGAAAAATATAACTTTTACGTAAGGCGTTAGAGTTTGCATTGATAAAGTATTTATCTGTCCCAATTTGTATGTAAAAAAGATTACCTAAAAGTAAAATTGCAAGCAGAACAAATAGGCCTTGAATAATGTATTTTCTATTAAACAATTGATCCATTTAATTCGCTTTTCTATTGTGAAAGGTAAACTCAACCAATAATATAATCAATAGGGTAAATATTCCGCTTATCATTGTTCTACTTAAGGTGTAAACGAATTCGCTAAATTTAAAGGCTTCTAGAAAAAATACGACCAAATGATGCATTAAAATACAAATTAAAGCATATAAACTAAACCATTTAAAACCCATATTTCCTAATGATGGTTCTGGTTCATCATAAGCATCTCGATTTACACTCACTGAAATAAACAAAATTCTTACTAAAGCCAAAACCGCACACGCTGAAGTATGTACTCCAAGCGTATCGTAAAAGGCATCCATGGTTAAACCTGTAAAAAATGCCAATATGAAAAGTAATAGATTAGGAATTCTAAAAGGAAGAACTAAAATGAAAAGGATATAAATAAACGGAGTAGAGAGATTGTAATAGTTCAAATTTCTCAACAAAAAAATCTGTACAAACAAAAGTACAAACCATCTGAAAATATTGATAAAAATTGTTCTACTATTCATTTGGTAATTTACTTTCTAAATTTTTTTGTTCTGCCCCTAATCTGTCTTTTACAACATAAACGTATTGGAGTGTGCTGAAATTATTAAATAAACTAATTTCTAAAGTCATAAAACTATCTCCAGTACTTATTCCAGTTTTGGTAATTTTACCAACTTCAATTCCTCCCGGGAAGCTTCCTACACCAGAAGTAATAATAGTATCGCCAACTTTAACTTTAATGTGATTTGGAATTTCTTTTACGTAAGCTTTTTGATAATCAAAATTCCCATCACCCCAAACTAAAGAGCCAAAAGCATTATTTTTCTTGATAAATACACTAATTGCAGTATTTTTATTTAACAAAGATCTTATGATAGCTAAATGTTCAGATACTTCTTGTACAAAACCGACTACTCCTTTTTGAGGCGAAATTACCGCCATATCTTTTACAATACCATCTGTACTGCCTCTATTAATGGTAATATAATTGTTTCGTAAGCTAATAGAATTTTTAATTACTTTGGCAGCTAATAACGTGTACTGCTGTTGGTTAATGGTATCTTTAACCTTTACAGTTTGGTTACTATCAATATTTTGTAGAGCTAAAATTTCAGTTTTAAGCCTTGCATTTTCTATGGCTAAACTATCATTAACCTGACCTAAATTTAGATAATGTTTTAAAACATTTAAACGTTCGTATGCACTGCCAACAACTTCATTAGTAGAGTTTATTGTTATGCTTTGTTGGTACGAATTGTTTTTTAAAGTTAAATAAATACCAATTCCAAAAAAAATAATGAAAAAGAAAAATGCGTTGTATCTGCTGATGAAAATCCAAAGGTTACGCATTTAGGTATTAGGTTATAAGTAGTAGGTTGTAAGTTAAAAGTCTTAAAACTAATAACTTACAACTTATCACTTGATTTATTGTATTAAAAATTTAAAATTGCCAATATTTTTCAATGCTATGCCTGTTCCACGAACAACTGCTCTTAAAGGATCTTCTGCAACATGTACAGGTAATTTTGTTTTAGCAGCTACACGTTTGTCTAAACCACGCAACAACGCACCACCACCAGTTAAATAAATACCAGTTTGGTAAATATCTGCAGAAAGCTCTGGCGGGGTGATCTCTAAAGCTTTCAAAATAGCTTCTTCAATTTTAGAGATAGATTTATCTAAACAGTGCGCAATTTCAGTATATGAAACTGTAATTTGTTTAGGTACGCCTGTCATTAAGTCTCTTCCTTGTACTGCGTAATCAGCAGGAGGATCAGCCAATTCTGGTAATGCAGCACCTACTTCAATTTTAATTTTTTCAGCAGTACGATCACCAATCATAATGTTATGCTGTCTGCGAATGTAATTCACAATATCAGAATCGAAATTATCTCCCGCAACACGAATAGATTGATCGCAAACAATACCAGATAAAGCAATAACAGCAATCTCAGTAGTACCACCGCCTATGTCTATAATCATGTTTCCCATTGGCTCTTCAACGTCGATACCAATACCAACAGCAGCAGCCATCGGTTCGTGAATTAGGTAAACTTCTTTTGCACCAGCAATTTCTGCACTATCTCTAACCGCACGTTTTTCAACTTCTGTAATGCCACTAGGAATACAAATAACCATTCTTAAAGACGGAAACATCCAGCCTTTACCGCCATTAAGCATTCTAATCATTCCTTTAATCATGGCTTCTGCAGCATTAAAATCTGCAATTACGCCATCTTTCAAAGGTCTAACTGTTCTAATATTATCGTGTGTTTTACCTTCCATTTGCATCGCCTGACGGCCAATTGCAATAATTTTATTAGTAGATCTATCAAAAGCAACTATCGAAGGTTCGTCAACTACTACTTTATCGTTATGTATAATCAGGGTGTTCGCTGTGCCTAAATCTATGGCAACTTCTTGCGTAAACCAGTTAAATAATCCCATTTATGATTGGTGTTTTACTGTATTAAAATAATATGTACTTATACAATGTAAAAATACATCTTTTTATTGTATTTAAAATTAAAAAAATCTTTGATACTCAAATAATAATTTTCAGAATGGTTTGAAAATCAATGTTATTTGTAGTCTTGCATTTTCTGCCTCGCTTTCTCTGGCCAGTGTAATTAATGAAAGTTTTATCTCCTCAACTAGTGTTTAAAATGTCTAACGCCCGTAGTTACCATTGCAATGCCTTTCTGGTTACACATGTCAATAGAATCTTGGTCTTTAATTGATCCGCCTGGTTGTAAAACTGCGATAATTCCAGCGTCTGCTGCTAGCTCTACGCAATCAGGAAAAGGGAAAAAGGCATCGGATGCCATCACTGCATCTTTTAAAGTAAAACCAAATGCTTCAGCTTTTACAACAGCTTGTTTTAAGGCATCAACTCTAGATGTTTGTCCAACACCGCTTGCAATTAATACATTGTCTTTTACAAAAACAATGGTATTAGATTTCGTGTGTTTAACAATTTTATTAGCAAAAATTAAATCTTGAATAGAAGCATCGCTTGGTGCTTTTATGGTAACTGTTTTCATTTGTTCAGCACCTTCTAAACTCAAATCTTTATCTTGTTCAATTACACCGTTTAATAAAGTTTTAAATTGTTTTTTGCTCAATTCAACTTCATTGCGTTGTAAAATTACTCTGTTTTTCTTCGCTTTAAACAATTCTACTGCCTCTGCTTGGTAAGAAGGGGCAATTAAAACTTCGAAGAAAAGATTATTAATTTCTTGTGCAGTTGCCAAGTCAACTTCTTGGTTGGTAATTAATACGCCACCAAAAGCAGAAACTGGATCACATGCTAAAGCAGCTGTCCAAGCTTGTAAAACAGTAGGTCTTGAGGCTAAACCGCAAGCGTTTGTATGTTTTAAAATTGCAAAAGTAGGTTCAGTAAATTCATCAATTAAAGCAACAGCTGCATCAACATCTACCAAATTATTATAGCTTAATTCTTTACCATTTAATTTGGTAAACATCTCCTCCAAATTGCCATAAAATGTGCCTTGTTGATGAGGATTTTCGCCATAACGTAAGGTTTGTGCTTGTTTAATACTTTGTTTAAAAACGTTTAAAGGCTCTTCGGTATTAAAATAATTAAATATTGCTGTATCGTAATGCGAAGAAGTATGGAATGCTTTTTTAGCGTAAGATTTACGTTGAGTTAAAGTTGTAGCTCCTTCTTGAGCTTGTAATTCTTCTAATAATGTTCCGTAATCATCTTTTGATGCAATAATAACCACATCGTTAAAATTTTTCGCGGCAGCACGAATTAATGAAATACCGCCGATGTCAATTTTTTCAATAATTTCTGTATCTGTTCCACCAGCTTTTACCGTTTCTTCAAATGGATAAAGATCTACAATCACTAAATCAATTTCTGGAATTTCATATTGAGCAATTTGCTCTTGATCGCCAGTTAAACTTCTACGGTTTAAAATGCCGCCAAATACTTTCGGGTGTAAAGTTTTTACTCTTCCGCCTAAAATAGAAGGGTAGCCAGTTAAATCTTCTACAGCTACAACAGGAAGGTTTAAATCCTTAATAAATTGTTCTGTTCCGCCAGTAGAATATAGCGTTACGCCTTGTTTGGCTAAATATTGTACAAGTGGTGCTAAACCATCTTTGTAATAAACTGAAATTAAAGCGTTTTTGATCTTTACTGACTGACTCATGAAGGCTATTGTTTTAAGCCGCAAAGGTAAGAAAAACGAATGTTTTTTGAGGAGCTTTTTTAAAAAAACATGAAGATATAATTAGAATAGAAAGTTAACGATTAAACACGCTTCTTTAGCTATTTAAATGAAAAAATGTAATTAATTATTTTTTCATCTTCTTAAGAATACTTTCAACTATTCTTGGGTAATGTAAATGCTCTAATTGCTGGCCTTTAAATTTTACCATTTCTAAATTATCATCTTTTTCTATGCGATATTTTGCTTGATAAATATATTCACCTTCGTCATAATTTTCATTTACATAATGAATTGTTATGCCACCCTCTGGCTCTTCAGCTTCCATTACCGCTTTGTGTACAAAATCTCCATACATTCCTTTACCGCCAAATTTTGGTAAAATGGCGGGATGAATGTTTATTATTCTGTTAGGGTACTCTTGAATTAAATTGTTTGGAATTAACCATAAAAAGCCAGCCAGAACAATTAAATCT
Organism: Sphingobacteriaceae bacterium; assembly: GCA_019752795.1. Classification (GTDB taxonomy): domain Bacteria; phylum Bacteroidota; class Bacteroidia; order Sphingobacteriales; family Sphingobacteriaceae; genus Pedobacter. The sequence goes on along the minus strand of JAIELS010000205.1, from coordinate 3,079 downwards.
ATGCCTAAATTTTTTAATAAATCTATAATGTTATCTGTTTTATAGAATTCGTGCTTGTCAAATACGTGCGAAGGGATTTCGAAACTATCTGCACGTTGTAAAACATAAGCATCTGAATTGTTTGTTAAAACCAATGCAACCTCAATATCAGGGTTGCGTTTAAAATGTTCCATTAATTTTTGGGCATTAGACCCAGAGCCAGAAGCAAAAATTGCGATACGTTTCTTCAAAATACTTGGTTTTTTTCAAAAATAACATTTTAACCATTTATCCCAATACTTTTTGTAATTTTAAATATATAAGTTGGTCATTTTGAGTTGATATCATTGTAATTGAAATAGGAGTTTTTCACAAAACAACTTATTTAGACCCAATTTTTAAGGCGAATAAATATATTTATAAAAATATTTTCAAAAGCATTTTGCATTTTTAAAACTTTAACTCTATATTTGCAGTCCGAAAAATAGTAAACACAGAAGATATAAAAGGCTAAACAACAATGGCAAATCATAAATCGTCTTTAAAAAGAATTAGAGCAAACGCGACAAAACGTCTACGTAACAGATATCAAGCAAAAACTACACGTACTTTTATTAAAAGGTTACGTGCTGCTGAAGATAAAAAAACTGGTACTGAGTTATTACCTAAAGTAATTTCTATGTTAGATCGTTTAGCTAAGAAAAATGTAATTCACAAAAATAAAGCTGCTAACAATAAATCTAAATTAACGAAATTCGTTAACGGTTTAAAATAGTCGCATTTTTTCTCGATATTTAAACGGTATTGCTTTTAGCGATACCGTTTTTTTTGTGCTTTAAATTTTATGTTGACATAAAATAAATTAAATTTATTGTACCAATCCATCCCGATTGTAATTTATTATAAACTATAAGGATGGATAATTACGATCAAAAATTAGGGATTAAAGCTTGGGCAGAAGCCGATAGACCTCGAGAAAAATTATTGCTACATGGTAGAAGACAATTAACAGATGCAGAGTTAATTGCAATATTAATTGGTTCGGGTAGTAGAACAGAAACTGCAGTAGATTTGAGTAAGCGAATTCTCGGTTTTTATCAAAATGATTTAGCAAAAATTGCAAAACTCAGTGTTAAAGAACTTTCAAAATTTAAAGGGATAGGCGAAGCAAAAGCAATTTCAATTGTTGCAGCATTAGAATTAGGTAGAAGAAGGAAAGAAATTGAAAACGAAACTCCTCAAAAAATTTCCTCTTCAAAAGATGCTTATTTAATGCTTAAACCAGAGTTTGAAGATTTACCGCACGAAGAATTTTGGATTTTGCTGTTAAATAGAGCAAATTTTGTAATTGGCAAACATTTTATTAGTAAGGGCGGCCAAGCCGGAACAGTTGTAGATCCTAAAGTTATTTTTAAAGTTGCTATGGAACATAATGCAGCTTATATTATGTTAGCTCATAATCACCCTTCTGGTAATTTAAAACCAAGTGCCGAAGACATATCCATCACTAAAAAATTGAAGGAATCTGGTTTGTTATTAGAACTCCCAATTTTTGATCATTTAATTATTACAGATCACACTTACCTTAGTTTTGCGGATGAAGCTTTAATGTAATAACGCGAACAAAATAAAGAGCAAGGATTAATGATTATTTAATATCTGATTTGTAATTTAGTAGGATGAAAAGAGCTACTTTACTTTTATTTGTTAGCCTATCGCTTGCTTCGTTAGTCAATGCACAAAAAAGCCAACCGATAAATGTAATGTCTTATAATATTAGACTAAATACAGCTTCTGATGGTGTTAATGCTTGGCCAAATAGAAAAGATAATGTTAAAGCATTGGTTAAATTTTACGATACCGATATTTTATGTGTGCAAGAAGCCTTACCAGAACAATTTGATGCATTAGTAGAAAATACAGATTTTGATGTTGTTGGTGTAGGTAGGGATGATGGCAAACGAAAAGGTGAATTCTCTGCTATTTATTTTAACAAAAATCGCTTTATTAAAAAAGATGGTGGTACTTTTTGGCTATCACTTACGCCAGATGTGCCAAGCAAAGGTTGGGATGCTGCACTAAATAGAATTTGCTCTTGGGTAAAACTATATGATAAATTGAATAAAAAAGAATTTATCGTTTTTAATACACATTACGATCATATCGGTGTGCAAGCAAGAATAGAATCGGCTAAATTAATTAAGCAGAAAATTCAAGAGATTGCACCAAAATTGCCTGTCATTTTTACGGGTGATTTAAATGTTACGCCAGAAACTGAAGCTATTGCCACCATTAAATCATTTTTAACTGATACCAAAGAAATTTCAATTGAGCTGCCTTATGGTCCCACCGGAACATTTAATGGCTTTAAATGGGATAGTCCCTTAAAAGATAAAATCGATTATATATTTGTCAATAAAGGATTTAAAGTACAGAAATTTGCTGTCTTGTCTGATAGTAAAGATCAAAGGTATTACTCTGACCATTTACCAGTTTTTGTGAAATTAATTTTTTAATTAAATATCACTATTTTTTGATTGATGAGCAGGTTTAACCTTTCTGCTTTCAGCTTTAAATAATATCTTTGCGTTTTACTAAATCGTATAGCGTGTAGAGGTGTGCAGAATGAGGTTTTTCTCGGTATGCCATACGCATTACTCAATACTCAAATAATGAAAATATCATACAGCTGGCTTAAACAATTTATAAAAACCGATAAAACTCCACAAGAAATTTCTTTAGTCTTAACGGACATAGGTCTAGAGGTAGAAAGTTTAGAAAAAGTACAACCAATTGTTGGTGGTTTAGAGGGTTTAGTTATTGGTCATGTTGTATCGTGTGAGCAACATCCCAATGCTGATCGTTTGCGTGTAACCAAAGTAAATATAGGCTCTGGAGAGCTTTTGCAAATTGTTTGCGGTGCGGCAAATGTAGCTGCAGGGCAAAAAGTAGTTGTAGCAACTGTTGGTACAACGGTTTATCCAAACCAAGGAGAACCATTTAAAATTAACAGATCTAAAATTAGAGGCGAAGTTTCTGAAGGAATGATTTGTGCCGAAGATGAAATTGGTTTAGGTGCTTCGCATGAAGGTATTATGGT
>JAIELS010000169.1 GCA_019752795.1 Sphingobacteriaceae bacterium | reverse complement strand
AAACAGGCTGTATTTCAGGAGCTAGAAAATGGTTTAAGCTTTCACTTCTTCAAAATTTCATGTAGGGCATATTGAAAAGGTATTTATTGGCACAATACTTTTTTAGTTAAATAATTTAAAGGCTGTAGCATTTTAACTATTTTTTTCGTTTGAGTTAATAAATAAAACAAATTTAACTCATGAAAAAACTATTACTTTTTAGCCTATTATTGGCTTCAACTTTTATTGCCTTAGCACAAAAATCAGACACTACTCTAACCAAATCAAGTGGGGTGAATGGAAATAATGAACTTAAATTAAATTTGGTTTATACCATTGCTGGTTTTCCAGAATTAAACTATGAAAGAATAATAAAAGACGACATGAGTGTTGGCGTGGCGGTTTTGGTGGGTATAGAAAAAAATGCTGAATATTCTTTTGGTGTTATTCCTAATTATAGAGTTTACTTTGGCGGTAAAAAGGCTAACGGTTTTTTTATTGAAGCTAACGCAGCCGTTATTTCCAATAGACAAGATTACTACGACTATGAATTTTTAGCCTATACAAGCTTTCCAGCAGGCTATCAGCCTTATGTTGCTCCAATTGATAAAACATATACTAATTTTGGTTTAGGTGCAGCAGCAGGAGCAAAATTTTTAACTAAGAATGGTTTTGTTGGCGAGATATTTTTAGGTGTTGGGAGACTTTTTGGAAGTAATTCAATTGACGCATACTCAAGATCAGGAATTACAATTGGCAAAAGATTTTAACTTAAAAAGCCTTCCTTTTTTAAGGGAAGGCTTTTTTTAGTTTCTACGGCCACGGTTATCTTTTCTGTTATCGTGTTTATCACGTTTACTGTAACCTCGGTTATCGTACTTGTCAAATTTCTGATTTCTAACATTTGTTCTACCATAATTAGCCTGATATTGTTGATGTTGCAAATATGGTCTAGGTTGATTAATTACAATTTTCCTACCTTGATAGAGATCGTAATTGCGATACATTTTTGGTAAATATTTACGATGTACCCATTTATTTCGATCTAAATAAATAAATTTTCTGGTAGGTACATGGTAATAACTTTGCACTTCTGGTAGATAATAATAATCTACATAATTGTAACCTCGAGGTCCCCATTGTGGTTGCGAACCAATGTTAATACTTACATTGAGTTGTGCCCTTGCTGGTTGGTAGGTAGCTGCTGCAATTCCGAGCGCAGCTAACAGAATGAACTTTTTCATATGATTTAATTTTGTGTGTACTTATTTAAATCCAATTCTGTGCCATAAGTAGATTATTACCCTTTTTGCCATAGATTTGATACATATTTCCTTATCTTTGGAAAGTCCTAAAAGACTGTTGTTATAGATATTGCCTAGTAAATGAGTATAAAAACTGCAACTGAAAGTTTAACATTCGAATTGGTTTCTGGTTTAGAAATACATGTACAGTTAAACACACAATCAAAAATATTTTCGTCAGATAGTGCAACTTTTGGAGCAAACCCAAATGCGCATATCTCGGCAGTATCTTTGGCTTTACCGGGTGCTTTACCAAAATTAAATAAAGAAGTTGTAGCTAAAGCAATTAGAATTGGATTAGCATTAAACTGCGAGATTAATCAGCATAATTTTTTTGATAGAAAAAATTATTTCTATGCAGATTTACCCAAAGGTTATCAAATTACCCAAGACAATAGTCCGATTTGTAAAAATGGTTTTCTAAATGTTGTATTAGCCAATGGCGAAGAAAAACGAATTGGTATCAATAGAATTCATTTAGAAGAAGATGCTGGTAAAAGTATCCACGATCAAGACCCCAATTATTCTTACGTTGACTTAAATAGAGCAGGAGTTCCATTAATTGAAATTGTAACTGAACCAGATATTCGTAGTTCAGAGGAAGCTTCAGCCTTGTTAGCAGAAATTAGAACATTGGTACGCCATTTAAATGTGAGTGACGGTAATATGGAAGAAGGTTCATTGCGTTGCGATGCTAATATTTCTATCCGTAAACCAGGATCTACTGAGTTTGGTACACGTTGTGAAGTGAAAAACTTAAACTCCATGCGTAATGTACGCAGAGCGATGGAATTTGAATTTAATAGACAAATTGAGGTAATTGAAGGTGGCGGAAAAATTATTCAAAGCACCTTAAATTTTGATGCAGATAAAGGAACTACTTCGCCAATGCGTACAAAAGAAGAAGCGAACGATTACCGTTATTTCCCTGATCCCGATTTACAACCCATTTCAATAAGTGATGAGTGGCTAGCTGAAATTAAATCGGCCATGCCAATTCTACCTAAAGAAATTGTAAAGCAACTCATAGCAAACTATGGAATTAATAAATCTGAAGCTAATATTTTAGCAGAAGATATAGATTTATACGGTTACTTTAACAAGGCAAAACTTACAGTAAACAATCAAAAGAGTTTAATTAATTGGCTAATAGGTGCGGTTAGAACTTATTTAAACGATCAAAGCATAAGTTTAGCAGATTTTAAAGTTTTACCAATTCAACTTGCGGAAGTAATTAACTTGGTTGATGAAAAAAAGATTAGTCAGCAAAGTGCTTTACAAGACTTAATACCAGCACTACACCAAAATACTGATGTTTTAGCAAAAGCTGCTGAGTTAAATTTATTAATTGTAGAAGACAACGATGAGATTTTATCGTATATAGCAGAAGTGCTGACTAAATTTGAACCACAAGTACAAGCATACAAAAATGGTAAAAAAGGCGTTTTAGGTTTGTTTGTTGGGGAAGTAATGAAATTAGCAAAAGGTAAAGCAGATGCCAAAAAAATAAATGATTTAATAATTGATAAATTAAAATAGATGAAAAGAATAGCCTATATATTATTTGTTGTAATTGCATTTACAGCTTGTAAAGACAAAACCAAATTTACTGTTGATGGTAAATTTCAAAATCCAGGTAAAGAAAAGAAAGTTTATTTATATGGATTAGCTAACAATAATATGCAGTTGTTAGATTCTACCATGTTATCTGAAAAGGGAGAATTTAAGTTTGCTAGTTCTGCACCTGAGTCAGGTTTTTATCGCATTAATATTGGCGAAAAAGAATATATGATTATCGCAAAAAATGGAGAAGAATTAATTTTAAATGCCGATTTAGCTAATAAGGAATTAGATTATAAAATTTCTGGAGCTCCAGATGCGGATAAATTAACAGAGTTTAATGCGCTAAAATTTAAGCATACTGCTCTAATTGAAAAAATAAAGGCAGATTTTGAAGAAAGAGTTGCTGCAAATCCAGAAAAAAGAGAAGCTTTGGTTGAAGAATTTACGCCTTTGTATACGAATGCAGTTACTGCATTGAACACTGAAGTAATTAAGTTTGCTCTAGATAATTCTAATTCTTTAGTTAGTTTTTATGCAATTAGTTTGGTAAATCCGGCTGGTAATGAAGATGCTATGGTTAATTATGCAGAAAAGGTGAGCGAAGATTTGAAGAAAAATTCGGCGATTAAGAGTTTTGTAGAAAGAATGCAAAAACTTAAGGCAGTACAAATTGGTCAACAAGCTCCAGATTTTAGTATTGCAGGTATTGATGGAAAAACCATAAATCTTTCGGATTATAAAGGTAAATACGTTTTAATTGATTTTTGGGCATCTTGGTGCGCACCATGTAGAAATGAAAATCCTAATGTGGTTAAAGCATATGATACATTTAAGAATAGAAACTTTACAATTTTAGGTATTTCATTAGATAAAGATAAAGCAGCTTGGCAACAAGCAATTAAACAAGATAATTTAACTTGGGCTCACGCGGGTGAGTTAGCTGATTTTGAAGGCGCAACAGTGTTACTTTATCAAGTTGAAGCAATACCAGCATCTTTTCTTTTAGATCCTAATGGGAAAATTATTGCTAAAAACTTAAGGGGAGAAGAGTTAGATAAATTTTTAGATAAAACTTTACCATAATAATTATTATTGAGTTAAATAATCATTGTACTTAACAATTTGTTAACTTCATATTAACGCAATAGTGTAATTGTATACCTACTTTCGTAATAAATTAATTAAGCGATGAGTGTAGCCAAACAAAAGATATTAATTGTAGATGATGAGCCAGATATTTTAGAGCTTATAGAATACAATTTAAAAAAGGAAGGATATCAGGTTTTTTTAGCAAGTAATGGACAGGAAGGCATTTCAGTAGCAAAAAAAGTTCAGCCAGACTTGATTGTACTTGACATCATGATGCCTAAAATGGATGGTATTGAAGCTTGTCGTTTAATGAGAGCAATACCTGAATTTAAAAAAACTTTCATGGTTTTTTTAACAGCAAGAAGCGAAGAGTATTCAGAAATTGCAGGTTTTAATGTTGGAGCAGACGATTATATTGCTAAACCAATAAAACCTAGAGCATTAGTAAGTAGAATTAATGCTATTCTTCGTAGAAATACAAGTACCGAAGAGGTTTCGCATAACAAAGTTGAAATAGGTGATTTAGTTATCGATAGAGAAGCATTTTTAGTTTTTCAAAATGGCGTAAAAGTAGTTCTAGCTAAAAAAGAATTTGAACTATTATATTTATTAGCCTCAAAACCAGGTAAAGTTTATACAAGAGAATCCATCCTTAAAAATATTTGGGAAGACTCTGTTGTCGTTACTAATCGAACGATAGATGTTCATATTCGTAAATTACGAGAGAAATTGGGTGAAAATTATGTAGCGACAGTAAAAGGTGTAGGATATAAGTTTGAATTGAGCTAATTAAGCGATTGGTTAATTCGATAATTATTATTTTCGTACTTTTGTATTTTACGTAATAATACCTTGTGAAGTATCCAAATTTTAAAGATCTTATCCTATTTGAAAACGATGACTATATCGTTGTAAATAAACCTCCTTTTATCGCTTCTTTAGATGAACGTACAACAGGTGCAGAAATAAATATTTTGCGTTTAGCAAAACAGTATGTTGCTGATGCACAAGTTTGTCATCGCTTAGACAAAGAAACCTCTGGTGCTATAGTTATTGCTAAAAACCCTGATGCCTACAGGTCGCTTTCAATGCAGTTTGAAAGAAGAAAAGTGAATAAAATTTATCACGCAGTTGTAGACGGTCAATTTCAATTTGATAACCTTTTTATTGAATTACCCATTTTAAATGATGGGAATAAAAGTGTAACCATTGATAGGGCAGAAGGTAAACGAGCAGAAACGTATTTCAATTCTTTAAAATATTTTAAGCATTATACATTGGTAGAATGTAAGCCCATTACAGGCAGAATGCATCAAATTCGTATACACTTGGCTACACAACGTGCAGCAATTTGTGGAGATCACATGTACAAAGGTAAACCAGTCTTTTTATCAGCAATAAAAAAGGGATATCGTTTATCTAAAGATGAAGAAGAACAACCAATTATGAAACGATTCGCTTTGCATGCAAAACACATTGTTTTTAAAGGTTTAGACGGGCAAGATATTAGTGTAGAAGCACCTTATCCGAAAGATTTTACAACACTTTTAAAATTGTTAAATAAATTCGACGCATAAAAAGAAAACGCTCTCAATTTTCTTTTGTTAATTAAAATTCAAAAAAATGTACGTTAAGTTTGTAAATTATGTTGACAAACTCAATCGTTATAGACAAAGCAAAATTTCTAATCGAAATTTTTTAGTTATTGCTGCGCTTATTGTTGGCGTTTTAGCTGGTTTAGCTGCTGCTTTACTTAAAACGATTACACATCATATCGAAGCCTTTTTACAAACTAGCTTACAATGGCAATATAAGTACTATTTATATCTTCTTTTTCCAACTATAGGTATATTTTTAGCTGTTTTGTATACTAGAAAATTTATTAGAAAAGGTAAATTTGAAACAGGATTAACACCTTTATTATATACCATTTCAAAAAAATCAAGTAAAGTAGAGCCGCATAATATTTATTCGCAAATTATTACAGCTGCATTAACAGTAGGCTTTGGTGGTTCGACAGGGCTAGAAGCTCCGATTGTAACAAGTGGTGCTTCAATTGGCTCCTCTGTAGGTAGGTTTTTAGGATTATCTTATAGAGAAGTTACTTTATTATTGGCTTGTGGCGCAGCAGCAGGTATTGCTGGTGCATTTAATAGCCCTATTGCAGGTATTGTATTTGCAATCGAGATTTTACTTCCAGAATTTACAATTCCCGCTTTCGTACCTTTATTATTAGCTTCAGCAACTGCAGCGGTAGTTGCACGTTTCTTTTTTAACGAACAGCTTTTCTATTTGGTAACTGAGGGTTGGGAAACATCCGCGTTGTTTTATTATGTAATATTAGCGTGTCTTATTGGATTATTTTCGATTTATTTTGGTAAAGCAAATGGTGTAATTAAATCTTTTTTTTATAAATTAAATCATCCTTACAAAAGAGTAATCATTGGTGGATTGATGTTAGGTACACTTGTATTTTTGTTTCCAACTTTATATGGTGAAGGTTATATTACAATTAAAACCTTGTTAAATGGAGATACTACATCGTTAATTAACAATAGTATATTTTCATCATATAACAAGTTTCCATATGCTATTATTGTATTCACCATTATTACCATTTTTGCAAAATCAATTGCCACTTTAGTAACATTAGGTGCTGGGGGTAATGGAGGTATTTTTGCGCCTAGTTTAATAATTGGTGGGTTAATTGGATTTGTATTGGCATTCACTATCAATACTTTAGGTATAACTCATGTGAGTACAGCTAATTTTATAGTTGCGGGTATGGCTGCTTCATTGGGCTCAATTATTCACGCTCCTTTAACTGGTATTTTTTTAATTGCAGAAATAACTGGCGGATATATGTTAATGGTTCCGTTAATGGTTACAACTGCAATTGCTTATTTAATTAATCGTAGTGCAAATAAATATTCCATCTATACTAAACCTTTAGCAGACAAAGGAGAGTTGTCTCATCATGAAGATAAAGATACTACTGTTTTAAATATGATGAAATTAAGGTATTTGGTTGAAAAGGATTATCTGATATTAACAGAAGAAGATTTAATTAAAGATAGAATGAACGAAATACTTCAATCTAAAAGAAATATCTTCCCAATAATAGCTATTAATGGAGAATTTAAAGGCTTGTTATACGTAGAAGACTTGTTAAGAGAATCTGTAACTAGAAAACAAAACACAAGCTTACAAATTATAGATTTAATGAAACCAGCTCCTGAAGTAATCAATATTAATGCTGAATTGAAGCTTGCTTTAAAGCAAATGGAAAATGAAAATGTTTGGATTTTACCTGTGGTAAATGATAACGGAAATTTTATTGGATTTGTTTCTAAAACAGCTATTTTTAATAAATATAGGGCAATGTTAAGTAGACAAGCAGATTATTTGTCTTAAAACAAGATAAAAGATTATAAAGTTAAAGTATGCTAGTACTTAAACTTTATAATCTTTCAATTTTTACTCAGCTCTTTTTAAACCAAATTTTTCAATTTTACTATATAAATGACTTCTTTGAATTTCTATATCATCCGCTGTTTTGGATACATTCCAGTTGTTTTTTTCTAGCTTATATTTGATAAATTCTTTCTCTGCAAAGTCTTTATAATCTTGAAAATTTGTGAATTTTTCATAATTGGTAGTAGCATTAGTTTGATTACTGTTTGCAGTGCCATTGGTAGCACCAATATTAGTGCCGCCAGTTGGATTTGCAAATGCAATTACATCATTTTCTGTAATACTTTTATCGCTTAAAATTATTAAACGTTCAATCATATTGTGTAATTCTCTAACATTTCCTGTCCATGGTAAGCCTTTTAAAGCATTCATTGCGCTTTCATTTATCTTTTTTATAGGCATGCCATAATCATTACAAATCTCTTCTAAGAATTGTTGTGCGATTACTGGAATATCATCTGTACGTTCTTTTAAATGAGGTACATGAATGTTGATTACATTTAAACGATGGTATAAATCCATTCTGAAGTTTCCATCTTCTATTTCTTTCAATAGATCTTTATTTGTAGCCGCTAAAACTCTAACATTTACATCTAGTTCTTTTTCGCCACCTACTCGAGTAATTTTATGTTCTTGCAAAGCACGAAGTACTTTTGCTTGCGCAGAAAGGCTCATGTCGCCAATTTCATCTAAGAATAGTGTTCCGCCGTTAGCTAATTCAAATTTACCAATACGTTGTTTTACTGCCGATGTAAATGAACCCTTTTCATGTCCAAATAATTCGCTTTCTATTAACTCTGATGGGATAGCAGCACAGTTCACTTCAATTAATGGGCTATCTGCTCTATTAGACTTTTCATGTAACCAACGAGCTACTAACTCTTTACCACTACCGTTTGCACCAGTTATTAAAACACGAGCTTCTGTAGGAGCAACGCGATCTATGGTCTCTTTAATTTTATTAATGGTATCAGATTCGCCTAAAATATGGCGTGTTTTGCTAACTTTCCTCTTTAAAACTTTGGTTTCAGTAACTAAGGTTCCTCTATCTAAGGCATTACGAACAGTGATTAATAATCTATTTAAATCTGGTGGTTTAGAGATAAAATCGAAGGCGCCTTTTTTGCTAGCCTCAATTGCAGTTTCTACTGTTCCATGTCCAGAAATCATAATAAAAGGAAGGTCTGGTTTTTGAATGAGTGCATTTTCAAGCACTTCCATACCATCCATTTTATTCATTTTAATATCGCATAATACTAAATCATAGTTATTTTTTTTGATTAACTCTAATCCGTCAATACCATTGTCAATGTCATCAACGTCATAATTTTCGTATTCTAGTATTTCGCGTAAAGTACTTCTTATCGCACGCTCATCATCAATTATTAGCAATTTTGCCATAGTAGGGGTATTCAAATTAATTTGTACTAAGATATTATTTTTTACTTAATGTATAGTATTTAATACAATAACCATAAAATTCTTAAAAGGTTTGAAACAAAGAGAACTTAATTTCATTTTGTGAGAAAAAAGAAAAAAAATGCAAGCTTATAAGCCGGGTTCTGTTTCCCAACACAAGGCTGGGACTTCTATCATTAATCTAATATAAATGTCGCCATTTATCTTTAACGACCTACCCACTAACATCGGACGAGCAGCCCTACATGCGTTAGCCTATTTGGTCTTTCAACTCCCGAGGTTTACCAAAACGTTAATCACTTAACGAATTCGTGAGCTCTTACCTCACGTTTTCACCCTTACCACGATAAATCGGGGCGGTATATTTTCTGTGGCACTTGCTGTCATTTAAGTTTTCATTCTTAAATGCCTTCCTGTTAGGAAGCGAGATGCTATATGTTGCCCGGACTTTCCTCCCCGATACAAGATCGGGGCGATAGAACAGCTTGCATTTTTTACAAAGGTAATAAAAAGCTAAAAGCTTAAAGACTAAAGCTGAAAGCAATATTAACGAATTTGAAAAAGACTTCCTATTTAAGGATTTTTTGCAGAATTACATTTTTGCAAGTCTATAGCAACTTGTTGGTAAGTATACATCCCTTGTTTATTTCCGAATGAGTTGGTGATATAAACGATTACTTGTGCGATATCAATATCGTGCAAATTTGCGAAATCTGGCATTTTACCCTCATAGGTTTTACCATTAATTACCATTGGTTCATTGGCGCCATTTTTAATAAAACAAGCCAATTTTTCTTTATTCTTGGTTAAGAAAATTGTATCAGTAAGTGGGGGAGCTAATTCTCCTAAACCTTCACCGTTAGCACCATGACAATTCTGACAATTGGCAATGTATAGATCTTTACCTCCAGTCATGTATTGTGCTTGATTCATTTCACTCGTATTTTGGCAAGAATAAATAATGGCACAAACCGCCGTGATGTACAGCCCAAATAATAGGTATTTACGCATATTTATTTTTCCTCTGCTAACAAAGTAGCCATGTCTTTTTTCAATTGTTCAACTTGTTCAGTTTTAGTGCCATCATAGGCACCACGCATTCTCTTTTGCTTGTCAATTAAAACCAACCAACCTTGGTGTATATAGCCATCTCTTGCAGTACTGTCTTCTTCAACTACTGTAAGGTAGTTTTTCTCTGCAATGCTATAAATCTCTTCCTTATTGCCATATACAAACTCCCATTTATTGGTGTTTACACCTAGTTTTTCAGCATATTTTTTTAGAACAGAAGGCTTATCATATTTAAAATCTATGGTATGTGAGATAAACATAACGTCTGGGTTATTTTTAAAATCTTCATACACAGTTTTTAAATTTCTATGCATTGTTGGGCAAATCGTTGTACAAGAAGTAAAGAAAAAATCTGCGACATAAATTTTGCCTTTAAAAGCATCTTGTGTAATCACAGTGCTGTCTTGATTTAAAAATGAGAAGTTAGGAATGGTTTGGTAAATGGTATCAATTTTTTGATTGCCATCTTTATCCTTGGTAATTGCAACTTCCCTTTCACCGTAAATTGGTAATTTTTTAGCATCACTACAAGCGATAACAAATAATGAAACTACTAAAATTATAAGTTGAGATTTAATCTTTTTCATAAAATGATTTTAAAATACAAAGTTAAGTTAAAAACTAGTTTTAACCGTAAAATTAAAAGCATCCTTGCGTAAAATAAAAATGAGCAAGGATACTTTATTGTTAAATTATTTTTTAATATATTTTTTTGGGTCAGCTACGAAAGTTTTTTTACAGCTTTCTGAACAAAAACCATAAGTTACTTTATTAAAAACTACTGTTTTAGTGTTACCTGCCTTAATTTTCATTGTGCAAACAGGATCAATTCCATCTGCTTTTAAAGTATCTGTTACTACTTTAGTTTGTTTGAGTTCTGTGTAATGATTTGCGCTTAATATTTGCGCACATGCAAATACGATTAAAAGTGTTAATCCTAATTTTTTCATGTGATGCTTAATTTTTAAGTAAATAATACAATTGATTAATGTTATAGGTAATTCCTACATAAATTTTAGCTGCACTTTGTGGATGATCAGTTTTAGCTTGCCACAAATTAGTTTGTATACCTGCATTTAATGCGATGTTTTTATAAAACAAGTCTGCGCCAATACCACCCATTAGGTTATTCATTTCATGATCTCCAGTTTTTACACCTTTATAAGTTTCGCCTGCTGATTTTTCGTAAAAGAATTGTATAGAAGGCATTACTTGCCAATCTGTGCTCAAACGCTGATTATAAAAAAAGTTTAAGAAAGTAGTACTGCTGTTTGCAATTCCTTCTTGCTCTTTATTTTCGCCATTTATTTTGTAAGAACTGTTTAGGCTCATGCCAAATTTTTTATAGCCTAATAAATAATTAGCATAAATAAAACCATCTGTACTCCCTGTTCCAGGTTGCATTAAAGTAGCATATCTTATGCCTTGATTCGTTTTTAAATCATTTCTTCCAGTAGCCAGTTTTATGCCAGCGCCAATAATTAAGCGTTGATTAAAAGTAGCTTGATCTAATTTTCTAATCAGATGATAGCCAGCAAAGAGATTGATATCACTTATGCCAGAAATAGTAGAAGTGTTACCATTATAACGCTCACTATTTGAGTTGTATGGAACAATTGCATTTAACTCTAATCTTCTATGAATAAAGTATCTCCCTCTAATTTCCATTGTACGGTAAAGCTCATAATCATTCGGATTATTATTGTGACCGGTTAATGGTGCGTCTTTTTTATCTCTGGGTATAAAAAAACTACTTCCGCTAGGAAAAAATTGATGCTTTTGACCACTATAACCATTAAATGATCGATAGCGATAAAGTAAACCTATGCTGCTTTGGTTGTCGTATGGAGTTAAGCCCATAAAGCAACCACATATATCACACGCAAAAGTGTTTAAGGAGAGAAATACGAGTAGGATAGTGAGCCACTTAGTCCTCACTGAAATTTTTATTTTTAATAAATTCATTGTCTGTTAGTGTTTTTAAGAATGCTAATAATTCTTGTTTTTGAATAATAGTTAAGGAAATTCCTAGGGTTCCATTATTATTTAAAGAAGGGTGTAGGTTTATCGCATTATGAACGCCAGAGTTGTAATGTTCTAATACTTTTTCTAGTGTATTAAAACGTCCATCGTGCATATAAGGCGAGGACAATTCAATGTTTCGCAATGTGGGAACTTTAAATTTACCATAATCGCTTGCTAAGCTTGTAATCGTTTTACGACCTTCATCAACACTATTTAAGTCTAATCCATTATTTTGATAAGTTAGATTTGTAAATAATGGCTCTGTATGGCAATTGGCACATTTTTCTTTAAATAGCTGATAACCATTTTGCTCTTCCGAAGTAAATGATGCTTCTTTTCTGATTACTTTATCATACTTGCTATTTGCCGAAACCATTGCTGCTGTAAACTGTGCTAAAGCTTTTAATAAGTTCTGAGAATTAACAGTAGCGGTTCCAAAAGCATTTTTAAATAATTGAGGATATGGTTTCGTATTATTCAAGAAATTAATAACTGTATTTAAGTCAGTTCCCATTTCGCAAACATCTGTCAAGGCATTAATGGGCACAATCTCTAAATTTTTGGCGCCACCATCCCAAAAGAATTCACTTTGCCAAGCCAGATTAAATATTACTGGAGCATTTCTTTTACCTAAACAATTATTTACACCATGACTTACAGGATGATCTAATTGTGAAAATGCCGCAAACTGCTGGTGACAACTACCACAGGAAATACTCTTATCGGATGAAAGCCTTGCTTCGTAAAAAAGTTTTTTTCCTAGTTCAAATCCATTGTTGGTTAACTCGTTACCTTCAAATTTGTAAACTGGATTTGGAAAATTAACAGGAACCACAAACTGAATTCTATCAGCTTGTGGTTTAGTCATTTCTTCTTTACTGCAGGCATACAATAATCCCATACTTATGATAAGCATAACATATATTTGTAAATGCCTGTTCATATTAATTATGGATATGGTCTAACACAAATAAACTACTTGCATAATTATCTGCAACAATAACAGAATTTGCTCCACCCATTGTAAAATTTAAATTGGCAAAATTTACTTTTTGTTTGCCTTGAAATAAACTACCTGCATTTACTAAAAAGTGAATTTGAGGGTTTTTATTTTCTCTAATCCTTAAAGGATTTGCCGCATTAAAATCTGTTGTAAATGTTCTAATCGTATTATTTGGATCTACAATTCCGCCAATGTGAAAAGTAAGCGTTTTGTTTACAGCAGTTGATTGTGGCGAATTTCCTTCTAATTTGACAAATATGTACCCACTATTCCATGTCCAGAACATACCTAATGCTGGGTCTAACGCTCCAGTTTGCGCTCCAGCTAAATTTCTTTCTTTATCAACTCCAATAAGGTAAGATATTTTAGTGTAATCACCCGCCGGGATATCCCTTAAGTTAATTAGTGTTGAAGAAGGTTTGCTGGCATCAATTAAATAATAACTTTCTGGTAAGCTATAACTAGTGCCATCAGCTCTGCTTAATTTAATGTTACTTATATAATATTTAAAAGTAGAAATAGTATAATTATCGCCATTGGCATTGATATAATTTTGTGTGTTAAGAATTAAAGGTAAATCGTTTACTTTGTTTTCGAATTCTAGCGTAAAATTTCCTTTTTGATCAGGTACTATTTCTGTATTGTCTTTTTTGCAAGATGCAAAGCTTAAACTTAAGATAGCTAAAATTGCTATCGATATATTTTTGATATTCATTCAAAGTTGTAGCCCCAATGATACAAACCTTCCCTCGTCCCATTGCAGGCTTGAGAATATTGGCAGCATCAAGAGTCCCCTCGGCAGATCAGGCACCGATAATGGTATGAATTTCATCAATAAAAAGAACA
>JAIELS010000106.1 GCA_019752795.1 Sphingobacteriaceae bacterium | reverse complement strand
TAATTGTACAATAGACTTAGATTAAAGAAATTCATAAACTAAGTAATCCGCTTTCTTTAACCTCACAAATTCTTCTAAGAATTTTACTTTTACATCGCTATCAGACGCGGTATAATAATATTTTTTAAAATAGAAAAGTCCCGGTTTTTATCGGGACTTTTCTATTTATCTTTTATTTAAATGGTAATCCACCAAATCATCTATAGGAGAACGAATTATTTTTCCTACACCCATTTCATATCTATCTGCAACAATACTTAAAATATCTCTAAAACTATAGCCCACAGACCCCACACAATTTAACTCGTAGTTTTTGTAGTTGGGGTAGTGGATTACTAAATTCTCGAAAAATGCAGTGAATGCATAATCTACAACTGAATTTACGTAATCTTGATATTTGTCCTTAAAATCGTAAATAAATTTACTAAAACTTGCACAAAAACGGTTAGGCATTGGTTTATTGTAAATATGGTCGAAAATATCTTCATTTGTTAAACCATAAATTTCGAAAAAGCTATCACTTAAACCTTTTGGCATAAAACCTTTCATGTAGTCTGCTAAAATGCGTTTTCCAATAAAACTGCCACTACCTTCATCACCCAAAAAGTAGCCTAAAGAATCAATGTTTAATGAAATATCTTTTCCATCATACAAACAAGTGTTAGTGCCTGTACCTAAAATAGCTGCAAAACCTTTATTATCGCCTAATAAAGCTCTGCATGAAGCCATTAGATCATGTCCCACATTGATTTTAGCATTTACAAAAATTAACTGCATCGCATCTGATACAATTTTACGGTTAGCATCTGTAGAGCAACCCGCACCATAATAATAAACCTCTGTTAATTTTTCGTTTTCAAAATGATCTGGTAAACTATTTTTTAAACTACTTTCTATATAGTCACTATCAACAAAATAGGGGTTATAGCCTTCAGTATTAAAATGAATTTTTCTTCCTGATTCGTTAATTAAGCACCAATTGGTTTTTGTTGATCCGCCATCTGCAATAACTATCATTTTATGTCTTTTATTTAGGTATTAGGTTAAAACTGCACCAATATATGGGCTTTTTTTAATTTAAAATCAAAAATTTCTAAATATTTAACGTAATAAAATTATTTAAAATTGGCATTTAAAAAGGTTTAAACTATTAAAGTGTAATTTATACACTAATAAGCCATAATTAAGACCGAATTAAACTTTGGTATAGTGTTATTTTTGTTGAAGTTATTTTTGAAGTTATTTTTTATATTTTTTGTAAACTAGTCTTTAAATTTCTAGCTTAAAGATTAATATTTCTAGATTAGATTGTAAATTTTTTGAATAAGCTGATTGACTTTAAATCAAAAAGACAATATTTGTAAAAATAGAATATTAAAAAATGATTTTAATAGCTATCATCTCTTAACGTTAGAAGAATGTCTGAAAAAATAGATTTTAGAAGTGATACGGTAACTAAACCCACTGTAGGAATGCTTGATGCAATGATGGGCGCTAAAGTTGGCGATGACGTATTTGGCGAAGATCCGACAGTAAATGCATTGGAAGAAAAAATAGCTCATATTTTTAATATGGAAGCAGCTTTATTCTGTCCATCGGGTACAATGACAAATCAAATTGCCATTAAGTGCTTTACTAATCCAATGGATGAAGTAATTTGTGATCAAACAGCACATGTTTATCGCTACGAGGGAGGTGGAATTGCTTATAATTCTTTGGCATCTGTTCGTTTATTAAATGGCGAAAGAGGTATCTTGACGCCAGAAATGATTGAACCTGAAATTAATGAGGACAATATTCATTATCCAAACTCTAGCTTAGTAGTTTTAGAAAATACAGTAAATAAAGGAGGTGGAAAATGTTATTCGCTTTCTCAGATAGAGCCTATTCATAATTTATGCGCAATTAAGGGGTTAAAACTTCATTTAGATGGTGCTAGGATATTTAATGCTTTAGTTGCCACTGGCGATAAAGCTGCTGCTTACGGTAAGTATTTCGATGGAATTTCTGTTTGCCTTTCCAAAGGTTTAGGCGCACCAATTGGTTCAGTATTTTTAAGTTCGAAAGAAACCATTAATAAAGCTACTAAAATTAGAAAAGTATTAGGTGGAGGTATGCGACAAGCTGGATTTTTAGCTGCTGCGGGTATTTATGCTTTAGATCATCATGTTGGTCGATTGGCAGAAGATCATCAACATGCAAAAATATTAGCTGATGCTTTGAAAAAAGCAACTTTTGTAAGTTCGGTTATGCCTGTTGAAACTAATATTGTACTTTTTGATATTAAGCCTGAACTTAAAGTTGAACAAGTTGTTAAAGCTTTTAAGGATAATGGAGTTTTATGTAATGCTACATCAAACAAAACGATAAGATTTGTTACCCATTTAGATATTAGTTCAACCATGATTGACCAAACCGTTTCTATAATTTCAAAACTTAACCCATAATATGTCAATAATTTCCAATCAGAAATCTTCAATTTCTAAGATATTAATTGCCAATCGTGGCGAGATAGCTTTACGTATTATGCGTTCTGCAAAAGAAATGGGTATCAAAACTGTTGCTGTTTTTTCAGAGGCTGATAGAAATGCATTACATGTTCGTTATGCTGATGAAGCCATTTGCATCGGACCAGCTCCTTCAAATCAATCGTACTTAATAGGTGCTAAAATTATCGAGGCCTGTAAAACAACTGGTGCAGAAGCTATTCATCCGGGTTATGGATTTTTATCTGAAAATGCTGGTTTCGCCAGAGCAGTAAAAGAAGCGGGATTGATATTAATTGGTCCAACACCTGAAGCTATGGAAACAATGGGGAATAAGCTTTCTGCTAAAGCAGCGGCTTTAAAATACAAAATCCCTATGGTTCCCGGAACAGAAGAGGCAATAACAGACATAGAAGAAGCAAAAGTTAGAGCGGTTGAGGTTGGGTTTCCGATTTTAATTAAAGCTGCAGCTGGTGGAGGTGGTAAAGGAATGCGAATTGTAGAGAAAGTTGGAGATTTTGAAGAGCAAATGCATTTGGCCGTAAGTGAAGCAACTTCTGCTTTTGGCGATGGCTCAGTATTTATAGAAAGATATGTAACCTCCCCAAGGCATATAGAAATACAAGTTTTAGGAGATACCCATGGCAATATAGTTCACTTATTTGAAAGAGAGTGCTCTATCCAACGTCGTCATCAAAAAGTGGTAGAAGAAGCACCATCATCAGTTTTAACAGAAGAAATTAGAACTAAGATGGGAAAATGTGCTGTAGATGTGGCTCGTTCTGTAAATTATGTTGGTGCGGGCACGGTTGAGTTTATTTTAGATGAAAACCTAGACTTTTTCTTCCTAGAAATGAATACACGTTTACAAGTAGAACATCCAGTTACCGAAATGATAACGGGTTTAGACTTGGTAAAAGAACAAATAAAAATAGCTAGAGGCGAGGTTTTAGGCTATAAACAAGAAGATTTAAAAATTAATGGTCATGCAATGGAATTGCGGGTTTATGCAGAAGATCCATTAAATAATTTTTTACCAGATATTGGTACTTTGCAAACTTATAAAACCCCTAAAGGTAATGGTATTCGTGTAGATGATGGTTTTGAAGAAGGAATGGAAATCCCAATTTATTATGATCCGATGATTGCCAAGTTAATCACTTTCGGTGCAAATAGAACAGAAGCAATCGACAGAATGATTAGGGCAATTGATGAATATGACATTACAGGCATACAAACTACATTGGGCTTTGGTAAATTTGTAATGCAACATCAAGCTTTTGCTTCTGGTAATTTTGATACACATTTTGTTAGCAAATATTTTAATGCAGATAGCTTAAAAACTGAAAATGAAGAAGAAGCAATGCTGGCAGCATTAACAGCAGTTTTGTTGTTGCAAAAGGAAAAAGTTGCAGTTTCGGCAAATATTGATGTTGAAACAATTAGTAATTGGAAAAAGAATAGAAAGCAATATATTTAATAATTTGTCTTTTTACACACAGCGTCATGCTGAATTTATTTCAGCATCTGTTATACAATACAGACCCTGAACTAAATTCAGGGTGACGATAATTATATATAAATGTTTACAGGAATAATAGAAACACTAGGCGAAGTAAAGCATATCGTAAAAGAAGGATCAAATATTCATTTTACCATAAACTCCAATATTAGTTCTGAATTTAAAATAGATCAAAGCGTAGCGCATAATGGCGTATGTTTAACTGTAGTTGCTTTAACTGAAAATTCTCATACGGTTACAGCTATCGAAGAAACCTTAAATAAAACAAGTTTAGGTAATTTAAAAATAGGTAGTAAAGTAAACCTGGAACGTTGTATGCAAATGAATGCTCGTTTAGATGGGCATATTGTACAAGGTCATGTAGATCAAACTGCGAAATGTATTTTGGTAAACGAATTGGATGGTAGTTGGGAGTATCGCTTTCAATACGATTCTACTATAGGCAATGTTACTGTAGAAAAAGGCTCTATTTGTGTAAACGGAATTAGTTTAACAGTGGTTAATTCTCAGCAAAATGAATTTTCTGTATTCATTATTCCGTATACTTTTGAGCATACTAATTTACAAGAAGTAAAAGTTGATGATATTGTAAATCTAGAATTTGATATTATTGGCAAATACGTTGCTCGCTTAATGGGAAATAAATAGCAAAAAAGAACATAGAGGTTACATTCACTGGGGCCTAAGATGGTGAAAACGAATAACAAATAATGTATAGCAAAGAAGAAGCATCTAAACTCCGTCAACAATTTTGGATTACTTTTGGCAAATACATGAAACCAATTCCATCAGCCGACGGCTTGCCAATAAATTGGGTAAATTATAAAACTGGCGTTAAAAACGTTTTCTTTAAAATGAATGCGGATCAAAGAAAAACGACCATCTCTATTGAAATTACTCATCAAGATGAAGAAGCTAGAGCAATATATTTTGAACAATTTAAAGCTTTAAAATTATTATTCAGCGAAGCTGTAAACGAAGAGTGGGTTTGGGAAAAAAGCATTTTAAACGAATATGGAATACCATTTGCTCAAATTTCAATATCACTAACAGGTATAAGTATTTTTAACCAAAAGAATTGGCCTGAAATTATTTCATTTTTAAAACAGAGAATTTTAGCATTGGATCAATTTTGGGTAGATGTGAAACCTATTTTTGAGGAGCTTTAGGTCCAGTGATTTCTGTAATTCTCGCTTTCACATAAACTACCTGCTGCTTTTCGTCAGCATCTGGTTTACTTTTTAAGTAAAGTTTATAATATGTTAATGCATTCTTGTTTTGTTTTAGTCTTAAATCATACAATAAGCCCAAGCTATAGTATATTGTACTATTGCTATTAAATGTTAAACCCTTTTTATAAGCATTAAGAGCGTTTATAAATTGTTGATTGGTTTCATAAATTCCGCCAAGCAATAGGTAATAAGCTGAGGTATTTTTCGAAATGCCTTCTTCAATCGTCATTTTAGCATATTTAGCTGCTAAATTATAATTCTTTAATTCTCGATAGCTTAATGACATGAAATATAAAATGGATTCATTCTGTAAATCCATTTTTTCTAGTAAGTTATAATAGAAAATACATTTTTGATAATTTTTTAAATAGAAATAAGCTTTACCTACGTCTTTAACTACATTCCCATCGGCTCCATTTTTTAATAGTTTTTCACCAATATTAATTACTTCAGCATATTTTTTTAATTCATTAGCGATAGGTAGTAGTGCTTGTTGCAAAAATAAGTTTGCCGTATCTGCAGCAATAGCAATTTTTAATGTTTGATAAGCAGGTTCAAAAAGTTTCAAATTTTTGTATGCTATAGCAAGATCATAGGCAACATCTGGTTCTGTAGCATTAAGGGTGTTGGCTTTCTTTAGGTAAACAATTTTTAGTTTTATACTATCAGTATAGTTTGCTAATTGTTTGTATGCATTAAAGTTTGCGCTATCTAGTTTTATAATATCGAATAAATAAAATTTGGCTGCAAATTCATTTCCTCTTCTCGAATTGATATTGGCTAAACTAAATAAAACTGATAAAGTGTGAGGTTGTAAAGAATCAATTTTTAGATAACTTTTCTCTGCTTCTGGCAATTTTCCGGACATCATGTAACAATAAGCAATTTGGCTTAATGCTTTTAAATCTTTAGTATCTGCAGGATAAATGCTTTGTAAATATTGAGCTGCATCTGCATAGCGTTGGGTTTGATAAAATTCAAGTAATTTTTCTTTATCTAAAACAGGAGTTTGTGCAAATGAAAATTGATAGATAAATACAAATAAGAGTGCGAAAAGCAGTTTTTTCATAACGTTTTAACTTTAAACTAATTTATTAGTTATTTGTGGTTTTTCCAAATCTTTAGCAAAAAATTAAAACTTATATAGCTTGTGTTTGTTACATAATTACTAACAAAATTGTTTATTATTAATTAAAGAGAGTGATTATGAATACGTTAAAGAAATTTGAATTAATGGAAAAGATTGTAAGAGAGTTAGAAGACTTACAACATTCTCAACAAGCAATTATTCAAAAATTAGGTAAAATTGAAGTTGATAATATTGAATTAGGAGATAAAAAATTAGAAAAAGATTTACCAGATATGCATCAAAGAGTTGCAGATAATTTAGATTCTATTGGTGATATTTTGTCTTATTTTGCAGAAAAAACAGATAAGTTTGGTGATAAAAATAATGTTGATGCTTTGAAAGAGCAAGAAGCAATTAATCAAGTTACTGGCCAATAATATTTAAAGAAGAAGCTTAATTTAAAGCTTCTTCTTTATTTTTAGTAGGTATGTGTATGCAAAATTTAGATCCTTTTCCTTTCTCGCTAGTTATTTCTAATCTGCCGTCATTTTTTTTCATAAACTCTTTACAAACAATTAACCCTAATCCAGTTCCTTTTTCATTTAAAGTTCCTCTGGTAGATATATTTTCTTCATTAGATAATTTTTCAAGTACATCTTTTTGAATACCAATTCCATTATCTTTAATACAGACCATTATCGACCCGTCTTTTTGATAATTAGCTGTAATATTTACTTCGCAATTTTTATTACAAAATTTAATGGCATTATTTAAGATGTTTCTAATTACAATTTGAATCATCAACATATCAGCATAAACTACTTCATTAGGAAATACATCATGAATGATTTTTATTTCTTTTAGCGTTGCCGAAGGTAAATGATAATCGATTTCATTTTTAATCAAACGCCTTAAATTAAAAAACTCTTTATTAATGCCAAAACCTTCTAATTGGCTTCTAGACCAGTGTAATATGTTCTCCAAAAGATCTGTGGTATAAATAATATCTTTACTTAATGTAGGGGAAATAGTCTTAAATTCATCATTAGTAATTTGATCATTAGCAATCATTTTTAAAACTTCAGATAAGTTTACCAACGGCCCTCTAAGATCATGGGCTATAATCGAAAATATTCTATCCTTTAACTGATTTAGTCTTTCTAATTCTGTTGCTTGCTCTTTAGTTTTAATAGCATCCGCTTTAATTGCAGTTAAATCTTGTAATTTAATAATGGTAAAATCATTGTTGATCTTATTGTCGTATAGAAATAGGATATCGACTTCTAGATATAGTGTTTTATGATTAATATCAAGTTCAAGTTCTATTTTCCCGGCAGTTTGCTCGTTTATTTTGTTTAAAAACTCCTCCTGATTTGGGAAAATATCTGTTAGGTTAGTTCCAATTAATTCTTTCTCAGAATGGTTTATATAATTTGTAATAGACTTGTTATAATCTAATATTCTGTTTTTTTGATCTAAAACTAAAAAGCCATCTTGCATAAGCTCTAAAACTTTTTCTCTAGCGATAGGAATAATGTCAAATAATTTGAAACGATAAATACCTATAAGTATAAAAAAACAAGTAATAATAAATGCGAAAGGCGTAACGTCAACATGACCAAGAGGTCTAATACCTAATAAATAAGCAATATTAGCTATCCAAGGTATAGAAGCCGCAATAATAATACTATAATTTTGCCTTTTGTAAATTGGATCCGAAGCTCTGAATTTAGCTATTATTAAAAAACAACCACAAATTAATAAGATGTAAAAATAAATTGTAAAGATTGGATACCAAATACCTGTTTCTATACTTGCCATAGGAAATGGTCCAGTACTATCTAGAGTTAGGCTTTTATAGTGTAAATGATGTAAAGAGTTAGTCCAAACTAATAAAACGGTAGTGATTGGCACTATTAATAAAAGAGTAAGATTTAATGGTTTTTTATACCAACATTCTTTTCCGCAAAAATGAAGGCAGAAAAAAAACCAGTTTAGAGGTAAACTAGCAATACCTAAATACTCAATGTTAATTAAGAATTTGATCTGATTAAGGGAAACACTTGCGAGTTCTAAACCATAGGCTGCAGACCATATAGCATTAGATATCATCATTAAACTGAACCATTTTACTGCTTTTCCGCCTCTTCTATAGATAGTATTAGAAAGTATAATTGTTGCAAAAGCACATACCAATAAAACTATCGAATAGATATTGTAACTGAAATTCATTTAAAATTTATGAATAATTCTCAATAAGATGATTTTGAATTTCAATATTAATCAATTAAAACTACATAATTTGTTTTTCGTTTTAAAATTTCATTAAATTTATATCATTAATTTTATTTTAACAGACATGAAAAAAACCATTTTATTTTTTTTAATTGTATCAAGTAGTTTTTTTGCATACAGTCAAGCACTTCCAACTTTTCAGTTTGGAGTAAAAGGAGGAGTAAATCTTGCTAAATTTAAAACTACAAATACTTTTGATAGTGATAATAAAAGTGGTTATTTCGCTGGAGTATGGGCTAGAATTGGTGGTGCAGGAATACATTTACAACCTGAGCTTTATTTATCTGGAAAAAATTCCACTTTAGTTAATACTTCAGGGCAGGATAATAAAGTAAGATTTACAAGTTTAGATTTGCCAATTTTATTAGGGACAAAAATTGGAGCCGCAGGCTTTGGTTTACGTTTTAACCTTGGTCCAGTAATATCTTTTAATTTGGCTGATGAACAAAATTTCTCTCAAGCTGCTTCATCCTCATTTAAGGGGCAATTTAAGGGTAAAACATTTGCTGCCCAATTTGGCGCTGGTTTAGATATAGGTAAATTAAGTGTTGATTTAAGATATGAAAACGGTTTGTCCGAAATCAACGATCAAAATTATCCAACAACTAAATTAAACTTATATACACTCGGAGTTGCTTTTAGAGTTTTTTAAATATTTTTTTATTTCATTAATTTGATATGTGGATAAACTTAATTGTTTATCCATTTTTTTTGGCTTTAAAATTGATATACAGATTTTACCAATCCTAAACTTTATTAACCATGGAAATTAAAGAATTGTTATTAAATGGCCAAAGCTTTTTAGCGCTATTAAAGGAGTTTGCTATTGAAGCAAAAGACATTATTATTAGAGATGAAAATGTACTACTTGCTGACCAAAATTTAGTTCAACAAGAAGTTGGAAAAGAAACCATTTGTATTGAAGGTAAAAATGAAAAAGGAATTTTTAATTTTTTTGGCACACTTCATTATAATTTTTTAACTAAGCTGGCAATTTTTGAATTACAAGGTTTTGAACGATTAGATTTGAATACGAATTAATTTTTATCTTCTTTTAAAATTTCTTTTAATTCATAAAGGAATGCACCTTTTATTGTTCTGATTGGTTTTGTGCTGGCATCGCTAAGTACTTTAACAAAACATGCACCAAAATAAAATATAAAGGATGAATAGAATACGAAAAGCATAATCAGTATAATTGATCCAGATGCACCGTATATATTGCCGATATTGCTTAATGGTAACATAATTCCCAAAATATACTTACCTAGCGTAAATAATATTCCAGTTAATAAACCACCTCTTATCGCAATTTTCCAGCTCGGTCTGCCATTTGTTAAAAATCTAAATAATACACTAAACCAAGCAGTAACAATAGCTATGTATAAAAGTTGATTTAAAATAGAGAGAAAAACTTTTCCAAATGTAGGTGCAGCTGTATTGATGTAAACCCCTATAAATGCTTGAATGCTATCAGTAATTAAACCTACAAAAAATAATATTCCTGCAAGTAAAATAATTATCATTGATCTTCCTCTTAACTTTAAGGTAAATAATATACCTAATTTATCATTAATGCCAATACTCCAAATTTGCTCCATTGAATTTTTAATGACATTAAAAAGCGTAGTGGCAACAAAAATAAAAAATACAAAGCTGATAATTGTTGCCCACCAATTATGGTCTACACCTCTAATATTTCTTAGCGTATTACGGATTTGTTCAGTACTACCCTCGTCTAAAATATTCCCTAGTTTTTGGAAAATTTGAGTAGATAGGGCTTTTCGATCTACAAAGAAACCAAATAATCGTATTAGAATTAATAAGATAGGAGGTAAAGCAAAATTTGCAAAGAAAGCAGTTGCACCCGCTAAACGTAATGGATCATTTTTTCTAAATAGCTTGAATGCCATTCCGAAATGTGTGAAAAATAATTTAGACTTGTTGATGGTAATTTCGTACATCCTAAACTTTTAGTATAAGTCCAAAAATAATAAAAATATATAAAGAAATCAGTTAATATACCTTTTGAAGCTATTTTCGTTTATATGTATCTTTTAGTGCTAAAACCGTTTGTTTTTACCAATTAAAAATACGTTGTTTTTAAAACTTTTGTTCCTATAAATGGTTTTTATTAAAAAAATATATAATTATGAATGCTTTCTTTAAAACAATAATTGCAGGTTATAGCGCTAAAAAATTGGGTGGTGGATGTTTATCTACTATTTTAATTTTCGTAATTATCTATTACGCTTTAGGCCATTGTTAAATGAAAAAGCTACTTAGTTTACTAAGCAGCTTTTTCGGTAATTTTTATAATAGTAAATGATATAACTTATAAGTTTCCTCTTAATTCTTGCTCTCTTTCTAGCGATTCAAATAGGGCTTTGAAATTTCCAGCACCAAAAGATTGTGCGCCTTTACGTTGAATAATTTCGAAGAATAATGTTGGTCTATCTTCAACTGGTTTAGTGAAAATTTGCAATAAATAACCTTCTTCATCGCAATCAACCAAAATTCCTAAACTTTTTAATAGTTCAATTTCTTCGTCAATTTCTCCAACACGTGTTGGCATCATATCGTAATATGCTTCTGGCGGAGCACTTAAAAATTCTACACCACGAGATTTAAGTTCTTTTACTGTTTTTACAATATCTTTAGTCGCTACTGCAATATGTTGTACACCTTCGTCTTCGTAAAACTCTAAATATTCTTCAATTTGTGATTTTTTCTTCCCTTCTGCAGGTTCATTAATAGGGAATTTTGAGAAACCGTTTCCGTTGCTCATTACTTTACTCATTAATGCAGAATATTCGGTATTGATTTGTTTGTCATCAAAAGAAAGAATATTTACAAATCCCATTACATCTTCATACCATTTTACAGTTTCATTCATGCGATTCCAGCCTACATTACCAACGCAATGGTCAATGTATAAAAGGCCAGTATCTGTAGGGTTATACTCGCTTTTCCAATCGCGATAGCCTGGCATAAATGTACCCTTGTAATTTTTACGCTCGATAAACATATGAACAGTTTCTCCATAAGTGTAAATACCACTCATTTTTAATTCTCCGTGCTCATCAGTTAAAGTTTGAGGTTCTAGGTATGGTTTAGCACCACGTTTAGTAGTTTCCTCAAAAGCGCTATAAGCATCATCAACCCAAAGTGCTAATACTTTTACTCCATCTCCATGCTTTTTCACATGTTCGGCAATTGGACTATCGGATTTTAAAGCTGTGGTTAAAATCAAACGAATTTTTCCTTGCTGCAAAACGTAAGAAGCTCGATCTCTAACTCCGGTTTCTGGTCCGGCATAAGCTAAAGATTGGAAACCAAATGCTGTTTTATAATAATGTGCAGCTTGTTTTGCATTTCCTACATAGAATTCTATATAATCTGTTCCGTTAATTGGAAGGAAATCAGGTGCTTTAGCTATTTTTTCTGCGAATGTTTGTGTACTCATTTTTTTAAATTTAGTCCGAAAGTCGGGAAGACCGAAGTCGGATTATATCGTCTATTATTTGGTAACTGTTGGTAACTGTAAGTAAGTTCGTTTATATTTTTCGGACTTCCCGACTATAAACTTCCCGACTATTATTCTACGTTAATTTGCCAGCTCGTGTGGTAACTTTCGTCTTCAATATCAAGCGCATCTTGAGTTAACATTAAAGGTCTAAAAGGGTCTATCATCACTGCTAATTCTTCTGTTTTTTCTTGCCCTATTGATTTTTCTACCGTACCTGGGTGTGGACCATGAGGTATTCCGCCTGGGTGTAAAGTGATTTGGCCTTTTACTACGCTTTTACGGCTCATAAAATCTCCATCTACATAATACAAAACTTCATCGCTATCTACATTACTATGGTTATAGGGTGCAGGAATTGCTAATGGATGATAATCGTATTTACGTGGGACGAAAGAACAAATCACAAAGTTATGTCCCTCAAAAGTTTGATGAACAGGAGGAGGTTGATGTAAACGCCCAGTTATTGGTTCAAAATCATGAATTGAGAAAGCCCAAGGATAATGGAAACCATCCCATCCTACAAAATCAAATGGGTGAGTGCCATAAATATAAGGATACATGATACCTTGCTTTTTAATTAGCACTTTAAAATCACCTTTTTCATCTATGGTTTCTAAATCTTGTGGACGTTTAATGTCTCGTTCGCAAAAAGGAGAATGCTCTTCTAATTGCCCAAATTGGTTTCTATAACGTTTTGGTGTACGAATTGGACTAAAACTTTCAATGATAAAAAGTCTATTATTCTCGTCGTTAAATTCCATTTGATAAATCGTACCACGAGGAATAACTAAGTAATCACCATATTCGAATTTTATTTTTCCGAAACCAGTTTTCAAAGTTCCTGATCCTTCATGAATAAATATCACCTCATCAGCCTGACTGTTTTTATAAAAATAATCAGTCATTGATTTTCTTGGAGCAGCCAAAGAAATGTGTAAATCACTATTAACTAAAACCGGTTTACGACTTTTTAAATAATCATCTTCTGGTTTAATTTTAAATCCAATTAAACTCGTGTGACGTAAATGTTTTTCTAGTGCTATTTTAGGCTCAACTGAATAGGGTTCTCCTAAAGATTTTACTATAGTTGGCGGATAACAATGGTAAACCAACGAGTATAGACTAGAAAAACCTTCTGTAGAGACTAATTCCTCAGCATATAATGTGCCATCAGGTTTACGGAAAACCGTATGTCGTTTCGGTGGAATTGCTCCTAATGTATGATATATAGGCATAGCGTTAGGTTATTTGGTTAGAATGTAAATATATAAAGATTAAAACGTAAAAACGTTTTACAACAGATGCTTAGAAATAGCTTATAAAGAGTATTGAGCGAAAATAATTTTTGATAACATGGCATATCTAAACGCAGCAAGCACTTCGTTTGCGTTGTGGTTTTGATATGTAGATTTTATAATCATTTAGCGGTAGTAAAAATAGTGATTTAAATGAAAATTTTCAAATTTATTGCTGATTTAAATAGTTTGTATTCATTTTGTGATAAATGTTAAAGTAATCTACACTTGATATGTTTAAGAGGCTTTTACTGCTATAGATTTTTTATATCTTGCTGTATTGTTAAGCTTTTTTTAATGTTAAAGGATTAGAAGTTTAATTTCTTGAAATTAAGATGAAAGTTTAATGAATTTTTGTTTTAAATTGTATGGCTAATCCTTAGCTTTACCACATATTATTAATCAGATATCAGATGAAATTAGTATCCTACAAAACAGAAGACAGAGAGCATTTAGGTGTTTTTGTAAATGGTCATATTTATAATTTAAATTCTTGTAATAAATTAATTCCTGATAATATGAATGAATTTTTGCAAGGTGGTGATCCATTAATGGAGCGAGCAAAACAAATTAATGAAGATATTATTAGTGGTAATTTAACGCCTAAAGAAGAAATATTTTATCAAATTTTG
>JAIELS010000143.1 GCA_019752795.1 Sphingobacteriaceae bacterium | reverse complement strand
TAACATTAATCAACCCTACCAGCTTTATACATGGATTAACAAAATGGGTCAGCAAATGTATTATTATCAAGCACCTACAGGTTTTCCAGATAGAGGTCAATATTGGATTAATACAGGTTCTTTATTAAATAGGATGAATTTTGGTTTAGCATTGGCTTCTCAAAAAATACCAGGTATTACCTTCAATTTAGCTGCCATGAATAACAATCATGAACCAGAAAGTGCAGAACAAGCATTGTTAATTTACAGTAAATTATTTATGCCGGAACGAAAGTTAGATGAAACAATTGCAAGGTTAAAGCCATTACTTAATAATCCAGATCTTGAAAATAGTGTAGCAAAAGCAGCAGAAAAAAATTTACCTCCAAAACAAAAAGATACAATGGTAAATGAAGATGCAAACATTATGGACTATGATATGCAAAATCAAAAAGGGAAAAAACCGTTGATTAATGGGACGGCAGGGCAGAAGCTTGGCGTAAATCTAATGTTAGCGCAAGTAGTAGGGGTAATTATAGGGTCTCCAGAGTTTCAACGTAAATAAAATTTATCATGACAAATAGAAGAGGTTTTATAAAAGCAGGAGGATTAGCATTATTTGGTATTAGTTTAGGCGGTATACCGGGGTTTTTAGCAGATGCAGTTGCTGGAACTAGAACTCCTGGGTTATTTAAAAAGAAAAAAATAATGGTTTGTATCTTTCAACGAGGTGCAATGGACGGATTAATGGCCGTAACACCTTTTACAGATCAGTATTTAAAAACTGCTAGACCAGGTTTATTTATATCTGCAGCGCAAGGCGGAAATCAAAAATCATTAATTGATTTAGATGGAAGATTTGGATTACATCCATCCATGAGTGCTTTTGAACCAATGTTTCGAGAAAAAAGAATGGCAATTGTACATGGAATTGGATCACCAAATAATACACGTTCTCATTTTGATGCTCAAGATTTTATGGAATCTGGCACCCCATTTAACAAAGGTACAGCAAGTGGTTGGTTAAATCGTGCGGTAGGTTTATTAGGGCATGAAGCCGCAACACCTTTTCAGGGTGTAAGTTTAACCTCTTCTTTGCCTAGGTCATTTTATGGAGATAATCCTGCAGTTGCCATTAGTAACGTATCAGATTTTAATATTCAATTAAAAGGCAATCAGTCTGGTGCAAATATGGCTTCAAAAAGCTTCGAAGATTTGTACGATCAAACATCTTCTGATTTATTGAAAAATACAGGAAAAGAGAGTTTTGATGCTATAAAAATGTTAAAGCAAGTAGACACAAAAACTTATCAACCAGAAAATAATGTGGTTTATCCTACATCGGCATTGGGTAATTCTTTAAAACAAATTGCTCAATTAATAAAAATGGATGTTGGAATGGAAGTCGCATTTACTGAATCTGGAGGCTGGGATACACATTTTAACCAAGGTACAGATACAGGCATTTTTGCTCGCAATGTAAACGACTTAAGCAATAGTATAATGGCATTTTGGAATGATATCGGCAGATATCAAGATGATGTAACCGTAATGACGATGACAGAATTTGGAAGAACAGTTGCCCAAAACGGAACTGGAGGTACAGATCATGGTCGTGGTTCTTGTAATTTTATTTTAGGAAATGCTGTTAATGGTGGTATGGTACACGGAATAGTTAATCCATTGGTAAAAGAGAATTTAGAAGATGGTAGAGATTTAGCCGTAACTACAGATTTTAGAGCTGTATTTAGCGAAGTTGCTGACAAACATTTAGGAATTAATAATGATAAAGTTTTATTTCCAGGTTGGTTTGGAAAACAAATAGGAGTGATGAGGGGAGTTTAATAAATTATTACTTATTTGACCTTAAATATTTATAGATGACCTATTATCATTGGTCATTTTTTGTATAATAGATTAGGTCATTAAATGATAAGTTAAATTTCAAATATCTAAATGAATGTAACTTATTTGCTATTTTAGCCTATAAAACTAGCAAAGGCTATTATTATATCTTCACGTTTTGCGAAAATAAATACAAAGCCCTATCTTTCAATCAAGAACTTAAATTTATAAAAAATAATAAATGAAAATTACTAGGAAAAACTTGGTAATGCTATTTGTGGTGGCATTGTTAAGCGCTAATATTTCTTATGCGCAAACCAAAAAAGATGAATTTGTAGCTAAGGTTACAAAAGAAGCAACTGAAAATTCTCAGTTAGAAAAATTAGCTCATGAACTTATTGATGTTGTTGGTCCACGATTGGTTGGTACACCACAAATGAAACAAGCTGGAGATTGGGCAGTAAAGAAATATGGCGAGTGGGGAATTTCATCGAGAATGGAAAATTGGGGTGAATGGCGTGGTTGGGAAAGAGGAATTACACATATAGATTTGGTAAGCCCACGTTTAAGAAGTTTAGAAGGAACACAATTAGCTTGGAGCCCATCTACAGCCAAAGGTAAGCCTGTTAATGCCGAGGCAATTGTTCTTCCCTTAGTTGCTGATTCGATGGCTTTTGTAAAGTGGTTGCCAAGTGTAAAAGGCAAATTGGTTTTAATCTCGCAAGCTCAAATTTCTGGAAGACCAGATAAAAATTTCGAAGATTTTGCAACCAAAGATGGTTTAGCAAAGTTTAAAAAAGATAAAGAAGAAGCTGCAAAAGCATGGAGAGAAAGATTATCAAATACTAAACTTAATGCCAAAAATTTAGCTTTAGCTATAGAAAAAGCGGGTGCGGCAGGTATTATCATTAACAATTGGAGTGCTGGTTGGGGAGTAGATAAAGTTTTTGGTGCAAATACTACTAAAATTCCTACTTTAAACTTGTCACTTGAAGATTATGGGTTAGTTTATCGTTTAGCAGAAAGCGGAAATAAACCAATGTTAAGAGTTACTTCAGAGTCTAAAGAGTTAGGTGTTGTACCAACTTTTAACACATTTGCAGAAATTAAAGGAAGTGAAAAGCCAAATGAATACGTAATGTTATCTGCTCACTTCGATTCTTGGGATGCATCTAGCGGTGCTACCGATAACGGTACTGGTACTATTATGATGATGGAAACCATGCGTTTGCTTAAGAAATTCTATCCAAATCCTAAAAGAACAATCTTGGTTGGTCATTGGGCTAGTGAAGAGCAAGGTTTAAATGGTTCAAGAGCTTTCGTAGAAGATCACCCAGAAATTGTAAATAATTTACAAGCATTATTTAACCAAGATAATGGAACAGGTAGAGTAGTTAATATTGGCGGTGCAGGTTTTGCTAAAGCCAAAGACTTTTTACCAAGATGGTTAGCTGCAGTGCCAGATACCATTAGAAACCAAATTAAAACAAGCTACCCTAGTACACCAAGTGGTGGTGGTTCTGATAATGCATCTTTTGTTGCGGCTGGTGCTTTAGGATTTTCATTAGGCGCATTGCCTTGGGATTATTTTAGTTATACTTGGCATACCAATCGTGATACTTATGATAAAATTGTTTTTGATGAAGTGAGAAACAACGCAATTTTAGCAGCGATATTGGTTTACATGGCTTCTGAAGATCCAGAAAAAACATCTACAGAAAAAGCCCCAATGGCGGTTAATCCTAGAACTGGAAAACCAGGTGAATGGCCTGCTCCTGTTAAAGCAATTCGTAAAGGTGGTATAAACTAATTCATTAAATAAAATTTTTCTTTAATGAGAAGTCTGTTAGTTAATTTAGCTATCAGATTTCTCATTTTTAATATAATTGATAATTTACATGCTTAAAAAAAGCTTATTAGGAATTTTACTAATATTTTTAATTTTTAATTTGGGCTGGGCTCAAACACCAAAAGATATAACAGCTGCGCCAAAAGTTATGCAAGAGTTTAGAGCTGCTTGGATTGCATCTGTAGCTAACATTAATTGGCCAAGTAAGCCAGGTTTAAGCACTGCAGAACAGCAAAAAGAGGCAATTGCTTTATTAGATTTATTACAAGGATTAAACTTTAATGCTGTCATTTTACAGATTAGACCACAAGCAGATGCTTTATATAAAAGTACTATCGAACCATGGTCTTATTTTTTAACAGGAAAACAAGGCGAAGCACCAAATCCCTATTATGATCCATTAACATTTTGGGTAGAAGCGGCACATTATCGTGGTATGGAATTACATGTTTGGCTAAACCCTTACCGTGCACACCATTTATCGGGAGGTGAAGAGAGTGCGAAATCTGTAGTGAATGCTAAACCTGAGTTGGTGGTAAAGTTAAAAGACGGGCAGTATTGGATGGATCCATCTTTGAAAGCCGTTCAAGATCAATCGGCTGCGGTGGTAAGGGATATCGTTAAACGTTATGATATTGATGGCGTTCATTTTGACGATTATTTTTATCCTTATGATTCTTATAACGGGGGAGCAGATTTTCCTGATAATCTAAGTTGGAATGCCTACCTAAAAAGTGGTGGAAAATTAGCAAGAGCCGATTGGCGCAGAGAAAGTGTAAATACATTTATTGAGCGAGTTTATAAAGAAATTAAAGCCGAAAAAAAGTATGTTAAATTTGGTATAAGTCCTTTTGGGATTTGGAGACCAGGTTATCCTGAATCTATAGAAGGGATGGATCAATATGATAAACTTTATGCAGATGCTAAATTATGGTTAAATAAAGGTTGGATTGATTATTTTACTCCGCAATTGTATTGGAAGATCAACGATATCCCACACAGTTTTCCGGTACTTTTAAACTGGTGGCAAAGCGAAAATACCATGGCTAGACATTTATGGCCGGGTATGAATGTTGGGTTAGGTGGTGATGATAAAAATGTTGATGAGGTGATTAATCAAGTAATGACAACGAGAGGAATGTTGCCACAAAGTAAAGGTGCCGTGCATTGGAGCATTGCTGCATTAATTACTCATGAAAAATTACGAAAAGGCTTATTGGATGGACCTTATAAAACTCAAGCAATTGTACCTCCAAGTGCTTGGTTAGATAATAAAAAACCACAAAAGCCAATTGTAACTGTTGTACCAAATGGTAGTTTGTTGAATATACAGTTTAACCACCCAAATATTAGTGATGTTTTTAGGTGGGTTGTTTATACAAAATATGGCGATAAATGGAGTTATCGTATATTAAATAAAAAAGATAAATTTTTAGCCGTTAATGCCTCAATTGAAGCTGTAAACGGAAAAGTTAAAAATTTATTAACGGCCTTTGCGGTTACTGCAATTGATAGGACAGGCAATGAGAGTGATTTTTTTGAATATAAAATGGGAGAAAATCAATAATGAAACAACATTCTAAAGAGCAGATCGAAGCTACAGCAAATTCAATAATGAAACACTTTATTCCTAAAGACCCTGAGGAAACTAGTTTAAGTTTTCATTTCACTATTCCGCCTGCCTCTAATTACAAAGTAAGTTATCACAAAAATGCTAAAGGAGAATGGAATTTTGTTGGCTTTGAGCCAGACAATAGTTTATCATAAAAAAGTAACACAATTTATAGATTTAAAAAAAACTCGCAATTAATACTGCGAGTTTTTTATTTAACTAGTATAATTTTCCTAATATAGGTTTTACTTGCAACCTTAACTTTTAAAACATAAATACCAGGTTGGTAATTACTAAGGTTTATTTTATTGATGTAAATTCCATTGTAATTTAATTTACTTTCTAAAAAGACAGTTTTGCCAAGTAAGTTGTTAATTGACATGGAAATATTGCTTTTTTGTAATACTTCAAAATAAATATTTACATCACTATTTGTTGGTACTGGAAATGTTTTTAAGTTGATTTCATTTCCAGGTACTTCTTTATTTATTCCTAAAAAAGTAATTGATTCAGATTTTAAACTACATCCATTAGGCTTAATAATCTCAACTGCATAAATTCCATTTTCTTTGGGTGTAAGTTGTTGGTCAGTGGCTCCAACTATGGCTTTTCCATTTAAATACCATTGATTATTTGTAGAGAAGTTCGAAGATAAAACTCCATCACTTTGTGTTATTTTGACAGTACTTATCGGAATTGCTATCCTACTTGCTCCCAGACAACCGCCAGCCTTTACTTTAATATCATAAAGATAATAATAGAAAGTTTTAAAATAATCTGGATTTCCATCAAGTACCGCTGTATTACCGCTAATAGAGAATAAATTTAAATCTGTTGAATAAGGATAAGATGTATTATTAACATTATTTCTAAAAATCGTTGCTCCGTTAAGGTATTCTATATTAATTGTAAATGTACCAGCAGAAGGAATGGTTAAATTTAACGGATATGTTTGCCCTTGGTCTAAAGGATCGTTTACAGCCGCACCTACTGCGGGAATAGTTCTTGTAGCAGTTACATTTAATAGTAATGATGATACCGCAATGCCAGAAGAATTTACAACTGTAAACCTAATTTGACCAGAATTACCAATATATAATTTAGCACTTTCAATAGTTATTGGTGTAAGCGTATTAATTGATATACCCGGGCCAAATTGATTGTATCCACCATCGCCAATATCACTTTTATTTTTAGGACCTATATTCGCTTTAAAATCATTAATTCCAACATAAAAACTATTATTTTCTGGTTTAACTATTGTTGATGTAGCATTACCAAAGGCGATTGGCGTTAAATCACTATTGTTTTTATACCAGAAGGCTGTACTTTGGGCTATTGTATTTAACGAAAACGTATTTGTAGCATCGCATGCATAAACTTCGCCACTTGTAACT
This sequence comes from Sphingobacteriaceae bacterium, assembly GCA_019752795.1. Classification (GTDB taxonomy): domain Bacteria; phylum Bacteroidota; class Bacteroidia; order Sphingobacteriales; family Sphingobacteriaceae; genus Pedobacter. Next base: position 7,449 of record JAIELS010000143.1, on the reverse strand, counting down.
ACTGGAGGCATACTTATAGTTGTGGTACCAATTATTTGATCATTTGCAGTTGATATATCTCCACTTAACTTTGTTTTGGTAGTTATGGTGTACGTTTTCCCTGCTTGTGCATTAAAACTGCTGGGAAAAATAATATCAGCTTCACTTAAATAAGGTAGTGTTCCTGTAAAATTTGCATTTAAAGTGGCAACTATCGTAGAGTTTTCAGAAATAATTGCTGTTATTGGGATATTGGATAGGCTTTGAGTACCCATGTTTTTAATTCTTGCACTAACAGTTTGAGTTGTGTTTGCACAAATAGTACCCACGGGATTTAAAATTGAAGTTACAGCAACATCTATAGAAGAATTAGTGAATTTAACTCTGTATTCTTGAGTTTCTCCTTTCTGAAAAGCTCCACACGCTAGAACATCTGCAGCATTATTTGTTTCCATTAACACTATTCTTAGTACAGAAAAATTATTTACGATTACTTGGGTTGGTACACTTATAGTTGTGTTGTACGTACCCGATGTGTTAATTACGTTTGTTGTAGCCACAAGTTCATTTTCATCATCAAAGTCATTATCACCGTTCCAATCAATAAATACTTTTGCAATTTTATTAAAATTTGCACCACAACTTCCTAAGTTCAGACTTAAAGGATAAGTTCCACCTTTTTCTAATTCTATAGTTTGGTTGGTGTTATTTGTATAACTAGTACAAGAATTTAATGTACTAGTAAAATCTACATTACTTAATTTGAAATTGTTGATTTTTGAATCGGCATTGCTAATTGGAGATGAAACGCAATAACCTGCTCCGCCAACACCAGTAATAATTATGGAGAAAGCTTGCGGGCCACGTTGTAAATTTCCTTTATGAGAAATTGTAATCGTGTAAGTTTTGCCTGGAATAGCATTTGCAATGTAAACTTGCTCTACATTATCTCTAACATTATCTCCAGTAGTTGCAGCCGCACTTGGAACTGCTGGGTTTAAAATCCAAGGGCTATAAGTTGTGCTATTTTGGGAAACTCTTAAGTCTAAATCATTTATCAATCTTGGTGTAGTATTATTTAGTGCTAAAGTTGTAGCAATTGGGGTAGCTTCGGGGTCTGTCCAGCATATAGTAGCAATTAATGGCCCATTGCCTGAAGCAATAACATTAATGGTTTGTGTTGTGCCTTGGTTAATGCTACTTTCATTAATGATGCTTTTATTGCCTTTATTCAAAATTGCATTTGCAGCACCTTCCATATTTAACAATCCCCATCCGTATATATAATCTGGACCTGGATTGCTTCCCGCTTCAGTTGCTGTTGCTATAGCTAAACCTTTTAACGTTGCGGACCTCATAAATGCCCCATTATTTTTTTGACTATATAATTCCTGTAGTAAAACTAAAGAACCACTCACGTTTGGAGCTGACATAGATGTGCCTGAATATGTGGTGTAAGCAGATGTACTTGCGTCACTGGTTGAGGTTACATTTACACCGTCTGCTACAATATCTGGTTTAATTCTCCCATCATCTGTTGGCCCCCAGCTGCTAAAACTAGAAATTTGAATACTAGCTGTAGAGGTTGGTCCAAAAGGTAAAGGGTTGATTGCACCAACAGTTAAAATGTTTTTAGCATTTCCGTAAGTTGATATAATATCATAGCCATTATTTGAGCTAATGCCCGTAGGTCTATTACCTGCACTTGCCATTACACCTGATGAATTATAACGAAAATAAGGAGAACCAACTGCCGGGCCATTGTCATTTCTATTATTACCAGCAGATTTTACTGGTAAATAATAAGGAGCATTGTAGCAAATTCTGTCCCATTCTCTTGAAGCATTATTATAATAACCAAAATTATAGTCCTCATTGTCGTTTGGTGCTCCCATAAACTCCCATCGAGCTGGAGTTACATCATCATTAAATCTCCAGCCACTTATTGTTCCATAAGAATGATTTGAAATTAGTAAAGCAGCGGCGTTTGCAGACATTTCTGAAATATCATTGTTAAATTCAAATGATAAAAGCTGTGGTAAGGCAAAAGACATTCCTTTTGCTGGTTGATAAATACCAGTGGCCATAATGGTACCTGCAACATGCGTAGAGTGGGTAGATAAAGTCTTTGCGTTATCTTTTGTTAATATTCTGCCAATCAGTTCTATATGGTTTGATAAAATGGCGCCGCCATCCCAAACAGCTATTTTACCGTTACCTATGGTACTACCACTAAGATTTAAGCCTAAACCGCCTCCATTGTACAGTTTATTCGTATTTGTGGTTGCTGCTGCAACGCTGTTATTGTAAGTTGTAAAATAAACGGGTAAACCTAGTTCGTCTATCCCTTGCAATGCGATAACTGCGCCATCTTTTCTAATCGTAAATGTTTCCCAACCTTTTTCTTTAGCAACAGCAAAGGCAATTTGTCTATTATTATCTAATTTTTGTTGTAATAAAACAGCGTTTTCTTTCAAAAACACTACATTAGTTTGGGTATTAATAATTTGAGCAAGAGTAATAGATGGTATTGTAAAAAAGATTGCTATTAAAATAAAATATAATATTTTAATGCGCTCACTTTTTAACTTAGAAGATGTTAACATTTAAGAGGTAAATTTATTTACGAAATGAAATATACAACAATATCTTTATTAGTAATAATTAGTTTTCTGCTGAGTTCTTGCGGAGCTGTCAAAAATGGTAATTATTCAATTAAGCAAGGTGTTTTCGGTAAAGTTGTTTGGATACAAGGGAATATGATGCCGTCTCCAGATTTACCAGTTAGCGGGAATGGAAAATCTGCTCAGAGAACGATTAAAATTTACGAGCATACAAATTTTAGTCAAGTGAATGGCGAAGCACCTTTGTTTGTAAACGTTAACACGAAGTTAATTAAAACTATAAAATCTGATAGAAATGGTTACTATCAAGCAAAGCTTCTACCTGGAAAATATTCGATATTTACGCTAGAAGAAGATGGGAAATTATTTGCTAATTTATTTGATGGAGAAGGATTAATCTCTGCTTTTGAAGTAAAAACTAATGAGGTTGTAACTTTTGATATTAAAATTAACTATAAAGCTCATTATTAATAATACATTAAGCCAATAATCTTTCTCGTTTAAGAATGTATTCAAAAATACCTTCAATAGGTTTTTGTAAAATTTTGCCAACTTTAATGTTGTTTTCTGCAAATACCGATTTCAGTTCTTCTTGATAGTAAAAAGAAATTGATCCTACAAAATTACAATCTAGTGTTTTGTACTCCTTATAATCTTTCACATTAGTATCTATAAATTCTTGAAACCCATCTCTTAATATTTTCTGAATGAAAGGATGGTTCTTGTGGGTAATCATAAAGCGACTAAAAGTTGCTAAATAAGCATTTGGGAAAGGCTTGCGGTAAATATTATCAATTACAATATCTTTATCCACAGAAAATTGCGCTGCAAATGCTGTACTTAAATCATTAGGCATTGTTTTGTATAAATAAGAAACTAATACTTTCCTGCCAAAATAAGTGCCAGAGCCCTCATCACCTAAAACATAGCCTAAGCCGTGTTTAGTTTCATGCACATTTTCGCCATCAAAATAAGAAATATTAGACCCCGTACCTAAAATACATGTTAATCCTTTTTTGTTACCACAAGTTGCGTAAGCCGATCCAATTAAATCGTGATCTACACTTATAAAAGCGTTTGTAAAAAAAGCAGATAAACCATTAGATATAATTTCATGCTTGTCTGGAGTGGAACAACCAGATCCGAAAAAATAGACTTCTTTTATTTTGTTAGCATTTGCTGCTAGTTCTTTGTTTTTAGATAGAATTTTAACCACATCATTTGCATTAACAAAATATGGGTTTATTCCTTGCGTGCTAAATGCAAGTGTTTGTTCTGGGCTATATGCCATCCAATCTGTTTTGGAAGACCCGCTATCTGCAACTAAAATCATGCACTAAAATAGTAATTTATTGAATATTTAACGTACCACTTAGTTCTTTTAATGCAATTTCTGCCAATTTTGCTTGAAATTGCATTTCGACATATCTACTGTTGGCATCTATTGCATTTTTTTGAGCTTCTCTTAAAATTATTGGTGTAATACTACCAAGTCGATATTTTTCTAATGTGATATCTAAATTTTGCTTTGCAATTTCTATGTTTTTTCGCTCTAGTTTTACCAATTCAAGATAGGTACTATAATTTTGATAAGTTGTTGCCAATTGAGAAATTACTTCTTGCTTTACTTTATTTAAACTTAATTCAGAAGAACTGATTCCAATTTTCGCATTTCGTTCATTTTGTCTCTGTAAAAAACCATTAAATATGTTCAAACTTGCTGTTAAACCGTAAGTTAATCCATTTGCTTTAAAACTAGTATTAAAGCCAGTGGGAGATGTACTTCTATTAAATTCGTATCCCGAATTTAGACTAACCTTTGGATAACGATCTGCTTTAATTTGTTTTAGATTTAAGTCAGCAATTTTTTTATTAATAAAAGCATTTTGTAAATCTGGATTTAGTGAAGCTGATTGTTCTACTAATGAGGAATAGATCAGGTTTTTATCAATATCAATTTGATTTTGTACTATAAATTTAACGTTTGGATCTCTAGCTAATAGTTGATTTAAATTTACAATATAAATTCCTAAGAGATTTTTTTGTTGTAAGTAAGAAGAGGTATCTGAGTTATAATCAACTTTTGCTGCTAAAACATCTAATTTAGAGCCTTTTCCAATTTCTAACTTATTATTTGCAATTGTCATTCTAAGATTAGAAATATCCATAGCGCTGTCTGATGCGGCTACTAATTGCTGTTGTTTAGCTATCGTATAATAGGCATTAATCACATCAGATATTGTAGTTAATATTCGTGATTTTAAACTAATTTGCCCTTGCTGTTCTAATGCTTTTAAACGATCAAGATTTGCAAACATTTTAAATCCATCAAATATTGTCCAGTCTAAGCCAACACCATAAGACATGTTGCTATTTTTTACTCCATCTGTAATTCTTTGTGTTCCAGTAGATTGAGTTTGAATTGTGTTTTGTCTACTTCCACCTGTACTAAAACTACCTACTGCTGCTGGCAAAATACCGGCATTACCTAAATTCACATTGTTTTTAGAAATTTCAACATCATTTTTTACTAATTTAATGTCGTAATTGTTATTTAAAGCGATGTTAATTGCGTCTTGTAGGTTCAACAGTTCTTGTCCAAATACATTTGTATTTACAAGCCATAGGGCGATAAAAAATATAATGTGCTTTATCCTCATCTTAGTTAATCATTTTTTTTGCGGCTTCTTCTTCTGCAATTGTTGCAGCCAAAGATTCTGTTAAATCTTTATTTTCTTTATGCTCTTTACTCCAAGCAGAATAAATAGCTGGGATAACAAATAAGGTTAAAACTAAAGAGAATAACGTACCACCAATAATTACTGTACCCATACTCATTCTACTTTTAGCTGCACCGCCAATAGCCATAGCAATTGGTAATGCTCCAAACGCAATTGCCATACTTGTCATTAAAATTGGGCGCAATCTCGAAACGGCAGCTTCTCTAATTGCTACATCAACTCGTTTACCTTGTTCTTTTAGTTGATTAGCAAATTCTACAATTAAAATACCATTTTTTGTTACCAAACCAATTAACATAATTGTTCCGATTTGGCTAAAAATATTCCAAGTTTGACCTAATAACCAAAGAGATAAAAATGCACCAGCTACTGCCATTGGTACAGTTAATATGATAATCACTGGATCTTTAAAACTTTCAAATTGAGCTGAAAGAATAAGATAAACCAACAATAAAGCTAAGCCAAAAGCAAATAATGTATTTGAAGAACTTTCTTGAAAATCTCTTGATTCTCCACCTAAATCTGTTGTAAAGCTATCATCTAAAACTTTTGCAGCTACCGCATCCATTGCTTTAATACCGTCGCCAATACTTTTACCTGGAGCTAAACCTGCAGAAACTGTTGCAGAAATAAAACGATTATTTCGGTACAACTGCGGCGGACTACTTTCTTCCTTGGCGGTAACTAGGTTATCTAACTGTATCAATTGATTTTTATTATTTCGCACATAAACTGAGCTTAAATCTAATGGGTCTTTACGGTTGCTCACGTCAAACTGACCAATTACTTGGTATTGTTTGCCATTCATAAAGAAGTAAGAGAAGCGTTGCCCACTTAGACCTAGTTGCAATGTTTGTGAAATATCTACAATAGAAACACCCAAGCTTTTTGCCTTGTCTCTATCAATAGTTAGATTGATTTCTGGTTTATTAAACTTTAAGTTAACATCAGACACTGTAAAAGTTGGATCTTTTGAAACCTCATCCATAAACAAGGGTACTTTTTCTCTTAATTTTTCGAAATTTTGTGCTTGTATGATATAGTTAATTGGTAAACCGCCTCTTCTTCCGACAGAAATTGTCGGTTGCTGAGTTACAGTTACCTTTCCTTCTGTGTATTTTTTGGTAATTTTGGTTAGTTTATCAGCTATTTCTTTTTGACTAATATCTCTTTCTCCCGGATCTGTTAAACCCATTCTTAAAAAACCTGAATTTGATGATCCAGAACCAAAGCCTGGTGAAGTAATGCTAATTAGAACTCTCTTATCAGGTACTGAGTCGGTAACAGTTTGGGCAACTTTGCTCATGAATTTATCAGTATAAGCAAAAGAGGCACCCTCTGGCGTGCTCAAGTTCATGTTTATCGCACTTCTATCGTCGTAAGGTGCTGTTTCTTTTTGCAATAAATTCCAAAATAAAGCAATTAAACCAATACAAATAATAATGATAGGTGCCGCAAGCCACCTTTTATTTAAAAATTTATCAAGGTTTTCTTTATAAGATTCGTTTAACTTTACAAAATATGGTTCAGTGAACTTGTAAAATCTGCTCGGAGTATGTCCGCCTTTTTTCATCAAATAGGCATTTAACATCGGTGTTAATGTTAAGGAAACAAATGCAGAAATTAATACCGCAGCACCGATTACTATCCCAAACTCTCGAAAGAGCCGCCCAACAAATCCTTGTAGAAATATAACAGGTAAAAATACTGCTGCTAATGTTACTGAAATAGAAATTACTGCGAAGAAAATTTCATTAGAGCCTTTAATTGCCGCTTCAATGGGCGAATAGCCTTCCTCTATTTTTTTAAATATATTTTCTGTAACAACAATTCCATCATCCACCACTAGTCCTGTTGCTAAAACAATAGCTAAAAGTGTAAGTACATTTATGGAATAGCCAAAAATGTACATGATAAAAAATGTAGCAATTAAAGATACAGGAATATCGATTAAAGGCCTAAAAGCAATAGCCCAGTCTCTAAAAAATAAATAGATAATTAAGATTACTAAAACCAATGAAATTAATATAGTTTCGGCAACTTCGGTAACAGATCTTTTAATAAAAATAGTACTATCTGATGAGATATTTAATTTAATATCATCC
>JAIELS010000187.1 GCA_019752795.1 Sphingobacteriaceae bacterium | reverse complement strand
AAAAGCAAATATGCCAGAAAGCAATTTGAATTTCACGTTAGAAGCAAAGGTTAATTTAGCAGGCAAATATCCAAAGATAAAAGCAGATTTAGCTTTAAAACAAGTCGACTTAGAAAAGCTAAACTTTAGTACAACAGAATTTAAAATTGCCGGTAATATTAAAGCCAATATTAGCACAGCAGATGTTGACTATTTAAACGGAGATATATTTGCAACTGGGCTACAATTGGTAAAAGAAGGGAGAAAATTTAATGTTGATACTGTTCAAATTAAAGCCATTTCTTCAGCAAATGCCAATAGTTTAGTTTTAAAATCTGAGCTGTTAAACGCTAAAATAGAAGGTAAATATCAATTGAGTAAAATTGGCAATGCGGTAATTAATCAAATTAATAAATATTACGAATTTGGTGAAGTAGTTCAAATTCCAGACCAACGTATTAAATTCAACATAGATATTTATAATCCTAAATTTTTAAAAGATTTTGTTCCGGCCTTAACTACATTCTTACCATCCAACATAAATGGATTATTAGATACAAAGAAAGACAGCTTATTAATGAATGCTACTTTCCCTAAAATTGTTTATGATGAATATAACATTAATGGTGTTAAAATTGCGGTTGACAACAATAAGGAAAAGTTAAATTACAACTTAACAATTAAAAGCATTCAAAGCCCATCAATTGTATTGTTTAACTCAGAGGTTTCTGGTATTGCGGCTAACAATAAATTAGATTTAGATGTATTCCTTCGCGATAGAGCTGGAAAAAATAAATATGTAATACCTGGTATATTCAAGTCAATTGATAAGGATTTTAGATTTAGTATTGTGCCAAATAGACTTTTACTAGATTATGAAACATGGAAAATTTCTCCAGATAACTTTATACAATTTGGAAAATCTGGAATACTCGCAAATGAATTTAATCTTAGTCAAAACAATCAATTATTAAGTATAAATAGCATTAATTCTACACCTAATGCTCCTTTAAAAGTTGAGTTTAAAAACTTCGAAATTGAAACGTTAACTAAGTTTGCAGAAACTGATACGGCGATGATAGGTGGAACAATTAATGGACTAATTGATGTAAAAGATTTAGTAGATAATCCAAAATTTGAAGCAAATTTGAACATTTCTAAAATTCGTTACCAGAAAGATAATTTGGGCGAATTAAGTTTATTAGTGAACAATAATACAGCAAATGCTTTTCAGGTAGATGCTAACTTAAAGGGAGTTCATGAATTAAGCGCCAAAGGTTTTTATTATACAGCCCCAAAAAGTGCCTTAGACCTACTAGTTAACATTGATAAAATAGATTTAAAAGAAATAGAAAGCGTTAGTTTAGGTCAAATTAGACAAGGAAAAGGAACAGTTACTGGCCAATTTTCTGTAAAAGGAGAATTAACAGCTCCAAGAGTACTTGGTTCATTAAAGTTTAATGATGCTGGCTTTAACGTTGCTTACGTTAATTCTTATTTTAACATTCCAACTCAAGAAATCACATTTAATAATGATGGAATTAGATTTGATGATTTTACCTTGATTGATTCTTTGGGTAAAAAGGCAATTATTGATGGAAATATTTATACGGCTGACTTTAAAAATATAAGATTTGGGCTTGATATCAGAACCAACAATTTTAGAGCAATAAACTCTAGCGCAGCAGACAATGACATGATTTATGGTACAGTTTACCTCACTAGTAATATTAAGGTAAGAGGAGATATCAATCAGCCAGATATAAACATGAACGTTAACATTAATAAAGGAACTAAGTTTTTTTATGCCTTACCTACTAACGATCCATCTGTAATTGATCAAGAAGGAATTGTTCAATTTATCGACGCAGATGCGCCACCATTTAATGGAGAAAAAGCATTAAAAGTAGATAGTACAAGCAAATCTCCTTTAAAAGGTATAAATCTAATAGCCAAAATAACTGTCGATCCAGAAGCTGAACTAAATGTGGTAGTAGATCCACAAAATGGAGATATGCTTAATATTAAAGGCAATGCAAATTTAAATGCATCCATAGACCCAAGTGGTAAAATTAGTTTAACAGGGAGATACGAGGTTGTAGATGGATCTTATAGCATTACAGTAGCTCCATTAGGTAAAAGACCTTTTAAAATTGTAAAAGGAAGTACAATTATTTGGACTGGAGAACCGACTGCGGCTACCGTAAATTTAACTGCGATGTACGAGGTAAATGCAGCACCGATTGATTTAATTAATGATGCATCAAATATTCAAGCAAAAACAAAACTACCATTTCAGGTTTATTTATACATGAAAGATGAGTTGTTAAAGCCAACCATTTCTTTCAAATTAGATTTACCAGAAAATGAACGCGGTGCCTTAAATGGAATTGTTTATACCAAGTTGCAAAATGTAAACAGAGACGAAAGCGAATTAAACAAACAAGTTTTTGCTCTTTTAGCTTTAAACAGATTTATTGCAAACAACCCTTTCCAAAGCTTGGCAGGGGGTGGCGGCGGCGTTTCTACTTTAGCACGTTCTAGTGTGAGTAAGCTTTTAACTGAACAATTAAACAATTTAGCATCAGATTTAATTCAAGGTGTGGAGTTAAATTTTGATGTCAACTCAGCTGAGGATTACTCTACAGGTTCATTAGAACAAAAAACAGATTTAGAAGTTGGTTTATCTAAAAAATTGCTTAACGATAGACTTACAGTTACAGTTGGTAGTTCATTTGGATTAGAAGGACCAAAAACACCTGGTCAAAGTTCTGCTAATATTGCAGGAAATGTAAATATCGATTATGCCCTATCTGCAGATGGAAGATATAGATTAAGATTTTATAGAAGAAACCAAAATGAAGGAGTTATTGATGGGCAAATTATCGAAACTGGACTAGGCTTTACCCTAGTTGTAGATTACAATAAGTTCAGAGAAATTTTCCAGCGGAAAGCAAAAAGATTTAAAAGAGAATTAGAAAAAACCCAACGAAATGAAGCAAGTAATTAAACCTTATTTATTTATACTAGCTTTAATAGTTTTAGCAAGTTGTAGTACTACAAGTAGACTTAAGCCCGGACAGTATTTATATACTGGCGCTGAAATTAAAATCAATATTGATTCAGCGAAGAAAATAGATAATCAAAAGGAAGTTAAAAATATTTTAGAATCTAAAACAAGACCAAGACCTAACAAATCTTTGCTTGGAATAAAATGGAAATTATTAATTCATAATTTAGCTCCAGATACAGTAAAGCCAAAAGGCATAGGCAATTGGTTGAAAAATAAAATTGGCGAAAAACCAGTATTATTAAGTGAAGTAAAGATTAAATATAACAATGATGTTTTAAAAAGCTATTTGATAAGCCAAGGCTATCTTCAAGCTGATGTAACTGGAGACACCGTAATAAAAGGCAAAAAAGGTAAAGCGATTTATACAGCAAACACTGGAATTCGTTATAAAATTAATAGTATTTCTTTTCCTGCAGATACTGGAGTTTTAACAAATAACATTAATGCAAATAAAGATAAGACTTTACTTAAAGTAGGCGATTTTTATGATTTAGACACTTATAAAAATGAGCGTATTAGAATTGACAATAACTTAAAAGAAAGCGGTTATTTCTATTTTTCTCCAGATTATTTAATTCTACAAGTGGATAGCACAATAGGCAAAAACCTCGTAGACATTAGAGTAAGAGTAAAAAACACAGCTCCAGATGCCGGATTAAAACCTTACACCATTAAAAACATTAATATTTATCCGAGCTATAGTTTGCGAAGAGATAGTGTTTTAAGAAGATTAAAACCAATAACATATAACGATTTTAATATTTACGACGATAGAAATACCTTTAAACCAAAAGTTTTTGATCGGTTAGTCTTCTTTAAAAAAGAGGAGCTTTACAATAGAAAAGACCACAATCAGTCTTTAAATAGAATGGTTAATATTGGTGCATTTCAAGATGTTAGAGCAGAGTTTTTACCAATTGATAGTTTTAAAAATAACCAACTTGATTTAAATATCTACCTAACTCCCCTAAAGAAAAATTCACTTGCCTTTTCAACCACTTTAACAAACAAATCTAGTAATTTTGTAGGTTCAGAAGTTAAGATAACTCAAACAACTAGAAACTTATTTAGAGGTGCAGAAATATTAGAAGTAAGTGCAAGTGGAGGTTTTGAGCAGCAATATAGTGGTCAAAATTCTGGTCTTAGTTCTTATTCATTTTCTACCGAAAGTAAATTGATATTTAATCAATTTATTGTTCCATTTTTTAAACCTAAAAGCACTACAGCATTTATTCCAAAAACAGTAGCAAGCATTGGTTTTCAATTGTTAAGTAGAGACACACTTTACAAGTTAAATTCATTTAAGGGTGAGTTCGGTTATATATGGAAAGAAAATATTAAAAAAGAGCATCGATTTAATCCAATATCTATTAATTACGTTAAGCCAACTGGCGATTCAATTAAATTAGAGCAATTATTTTTAACTACTCCAGGCTTAAGGAATACACTTGAAAAGCAATTTATTGTAGGTAGCAATTATAATTTTACCTATACTAACCAAATGGAAGATTCGCGAAGAAATACAACTTATTTTAACGCAGGATTAGAAACGGCAGGTAATTTAGCAGGGCTTTTTGTTTCAAAAAATAGTTTGAACCAAAAAACAATCTTTAATACGCCATTAACTCAATTTTTTCGTTTAGAAACGGATTTAAGAAATTACTATAAAATTAATCGTACAGTAATTTGGGCAAATAGATTTAATTTTGGCTATGGCTATGCTTATGGAAATAGTAATTCTTTACCATTTGTACGACAGTTTTTTGCAGGAGGTAGTAACGATATAAGAGCATTTAGAGCTAGATCTTTAGGCCCTGGGACTTATCAAGTACCATCTACTGCAACTTTCTCCGATCAAGGTGGTGATATAAAATTAATGCTAAATAGTGAATTAAGATTTAAATTATTTAGCATTTTATACGGTGCATTATTTATTGATGCAGGAAATATTTGGTTAAGAAAAGAAGATCCTGATAGGCTAGGTTCTGGTTTCAAATTAAAAAATACTTTTGATGAACTTGCTGTAGGTACTGGCGCAGGTTTAAGAGTAGATGCCAATATTTTTGTGATTAGGTTAGATGGTGCATTTCCAATCAGAAAACCATACTTACCTTCTGGGCAAAGGTGGGTATTTAATCAAGTAGATTTTGGCAGTAAAACTTGGCGTAAAGAAAACTTTATTTTAAATATTGGAATTGGATATCCTTTTTAATTATGAAAATATTACTTAAAATTAAACACTTTTTCATTTCACTATACCATCTATTCCATGCAGCTGGAACAGGTTTTATTGAAGATAAAGTTACAAAACTTAGTGCAGCCTTAGCTTACTATACCATATTTTCGCTTACACCACTTATCATTATATTATTGTCTGCAGCTACATTATTTGTTGGCGATAAATTGCAAACAAGAGATAAATTCTATGTTCAAGTTACTGAATTAGTTGGTCATGATGCTGCTTTACAAATAGAGAATTTTGTAGAAAATGCAAATAAAACAGGTCAATCTACCATAGGCTTAATTATCGGAATTATAACCTTAGTAGTTGGAGCAACGGCTATCTTTATTGAAATTCAGGATAGCATTAACTTAATATGGAAAGTTAAAGCGGTACCTAAAAAAGGTTGGCTCAAAATGCTTACCAATCGTTTAATTTCTTTTTCATTGGTAGTTTCGTTAGGTTTCTTACTGCTTGTTTCTTTGGTTGTTAATAGTGTAGTTGTTGGCTTGGGCAGCAAATTGGCATCTCTTGTTTCTCAAAGCAAAATAGATGAAGTAATTCCTGTTGCAGACGACACTATGGCATTGCTGATTTACATTTTAAATAATATAATTACTTTAGCTGCCGTAACTACGGTTTTCACCATTATTTTTAAAGTTTTACCTGATGTAGTACTCAAATGGAAATCTGCTATTATAGGTGCATTATTTACTGCTTTACTATTTAGTTTAGGAAAATATGTAATTAACATCTACATAGAAAAAGGCAATCCTGGTTCAGCATTCGGTGCGGCAAGTTCAATTATAGTTATTTTATTGTGGATTTATTATACCTCAATTATACTCTATTTTGGCGCTGAATTTACACAAGCTTATGCAGAAAAATACGATGGTGGAATTAAACCTAGCAAGTATGCCGTTCATACTAAAATTACAATTGTAGAAAAGAAAGTTGATGTGTTACCTCCCCAACATCCACAAGACACGGTTGATTGTCCTACACCTTAGCAATATAATCAGCAATTTTATCAATCAATTCTTTCTCAGAAAATGGTTTTAAAACCAAATCATTAATTCCAGATTCGATATACTTTTTTCTGTCTTCTTGTAAAACATTAGCTGTAACACCCAAAATTGGAACTTTAGCTTTATTCTGATCGTGATATGCTCTGATTATAGCGGTTAACTCTACCCCACCCATCTCAGGCATTTGAATATCTGTTAAAATTAAATCGTAAGTATTATTTTCAAATAAGGCAAATGCCTCTTTTCCATCGTAAGCCACATCTATAGCAAGTTTATATTTTTTCAATACAGTTTGTGCTAATAAGATATTCATTTTATTATCATCAGCTAATAAAATTCTTTTACCTTCTAAATCCCCACCTTTAATCATGTTTACGTTTTTACTTTCTAATACACTTTCTGGCTGGCAAGTTTCATAAGGTATTTCAAAGCTAAAGATAGAGCCTTTTCCTAATTCACTACTAACTCCAATTTGTCCGCCTTGAAACTCTACTATCTTTTTGCAAATGGCCAAACCTAAACCAGTACCTTTTTGCTTAATCTTTGTTGATGAATAATAAACTTGAGCAAATTCATCAAATATCATAGCTATATTTTCAGCGCCAATTCCAATACCTGTATCAATAATCTGAACTTTTAATAAAGAATTTTTCTTGGTAATGCTTACAACTTCTGCCTTTAATGTAACTGATCCTTTATCTGTAAATTTAATTGCATTACTTAACAGATTCATCACTACCTGTTTTAAACGAAGCGAATCTCCAGAAAAGCATAAATTTCTTTTAAATGAAATCTCATTTTTCAATTCAATCCCTTTTTTATTTGCTTGAATTGAAATACCGTTAAATACATCATTAATAGCATCAAATGGCACGAAGTTAATTTTATCGAAACTAACTTTCCCTGTTTCGTATTTAGAAAAGTCAAGAATATCATTAACAACATCTAGCAACATTACAGAAGAACTTCTTATTGCATTTACTTGTTCAGTTTGTTGATCATTTAACTTTCCTTGACATAATTGCTCGGAAAAACCAATAACCGAATTTAAAGGCGTTCTAATCTCATGACTCATATTAGCCAAAAACCTGCTTTTAGAAATTGCGTATTGAGCCGCTTGCTGACTATAATTAATTAAATAATTTTCGTTTTTATAGATTTTCCATAAATTATACATTATAGTAATCAATAAAAGACTAAGTAAGCCGATACTTAATAAAAATATATTGTCTATACTTTTAAAAGCACCATCTATATTAGACTTAATTGCTAATTTATTTTCTTGGGTAAAATTTTTCTCTTTGTTTTTATAATCTTGCAGTAAGGCTACTAATTCTTTAATTATTCTGTTATTTATTTGCAGAATAACAATCTCATTTTTTTTGAGCATGTTATTCGTTTTATATAAATTTTGAAAGTAAGATTTCATATTCTTCATCTGCATTTCATTGTAATTTTTGCTTTGAAGAGAGGTATCTAATTTTGTTTGAGTTCTCACTATTTTAACAGTGGTATCCGCAGCTTTTGCCTTAGTTTTCTTTTTAGAAAATGCATCGGCTATCCTACCAAATAGCTTTTTTACTGGCTTTTCTTTAATTTCATCTTTTACTGTATCAACAGTGGCCGTTGTTTTAAACTGTTTATAAGTGAATTCTTTATTTACGCTAGGTTTGAAATTAATTTTGTTGGTATCAATTCCAATAGTATTGTTTATTAAACTATCTGTTAATTCTCTTAACCTTAAATATAACTGTGTTCTTGTTCTTTTTTGATCAACTAAGCTTTTTAAATTTTGGGGATTATCAATTTCAGAATCATTCTTTAATTTATCTAAAATACTTGACACAGTATTAATATCATTAAAAAAATATTGGATATACTTTTTTTCGGCAGTTACAGCATAAAGCCTACTATTGTTATCTGCATTATATAAAATATAAACACATGAATCAATTTTTGAATAATCTTCTTTTAGTTGAGCAAGTTGATTTATATTATCACTTAGCTCATTTCCCTTGTTATTACGAACGTAAAAAACAATTGCACATAAAAACAGTGTAATGATTAAAAATACTATTAAACCGTATCGTGTTGATGGATTTTTAACAGGAGATGATGACATAGATATTCGTTATAAAATTATGTATAAGTTGCCTAAGGCAGTTAAAATTAATTTTCAATAACAAATAGGGACATACAAGTATACAGAAAAATTATTTCGCAAAAGTTAAAATTAAAAAATTATGCAATTTCTAAATCTTCCACAATATTTTCTAGTTGAGCAGCTTCTTTAATCTCGTCTTTTTCTATACGTAAGTTTTTAATAATATGCTGTTGTCTTTCTGGCGTATTTTTACCCATATAGTATTCTAACAATTTTTTGATAGTCTGCTCTTTTAAAATAACAGGATCTAACCTAATATCTTTACCTATAAACAAACCAAACTCGTCTGGAGAGATTTCTCCAAGACCTTTAAATCGAGTAATTTCTGGCTTACCACCCAGTTTTTCAATGGCATTCCTACGTTCTTCATCGCTATAGCAATAAATGGTTTCTTTTTTATTTCTAACTCTAAATAATGGCGTTTGTAAAATATAAACATGTCCTGCTTTTACCAAATCTGGGAAAAACTGCAAAAAGAAAGTCATCATCAACAAGCGAATATGCATTCCGTCTACATCGGCATCGGTGGCAATTACAATATTGTTGTAATGTAAACCCTCTAAACCATCTTCAATATTTAAAGCGTGCTGCAAAAGATTAAATTCCTCATTTTCATACACCACCTTTTTCGTTAATTCATAACAATTTAAGGGTTTTCCTTTTAAGCTAAAAACAGCCTGACAATCTACATCTCTAGACTTAGTAATTGATCCAGAAGCAGAATCTCCTTCGGTAATAAATAAGGTTGTTTCATATCTTTTTTCGTGTGTTGAATTGAAATGAACCTTACAATCTCTTAATTTTTTATTGTGTAATGATGCCTTTTTTGCTCTATCGTTTGCTAATTTTTTAATTCCAGCAATATCTTTACGTTCTCTTTCAGATTGGATAATTCTTTTCAACAAAGCATCTGCAACATCTGCATGTTTGTGCAAATAATCATCTAATTCCTTTTTTACAAAATCGTTTACAAAACCTCTTACCGACTGCCCTTCAGGCGCAATTTTCTCTGATCCTAATTTAGTTTTAGTTTGCGACTCGAAAACTGGTTCTTGCACACGAATGGCGACAGCTGCAATAATTGAAGCTCTAACATCATTTGCATCAAATTCTTTTTTATAAAACTCACGGATGGTTTTTACCACAGCTTCTCTAAATGCCGCTTGGTGGGTTCCACCTTGCGTAGTATATTGTCCGTTTACAAATGAATGATAATCTTCTCCATATTGCTGACCGTGTGTCATCGCAACTTCGATATCGTGACCTTTTAAATGGATAATTGGATAACGAATTTCTTCTGGTTTGTTTTGTTTTGATAATAAATCATACAAACCTCGCTCTGAGAAATACTTTTGATTATTGAAATTGATAACCAAACCTGTATTTAAGAACACATAGTTCCAAATCATGCTTTCTACAAAATCTGGAATGTAGTGGTAATTTCTAAAAATGGTTTCATCAGGATAAAAAGTTATTGCTGTACCATTACGTTGTGTAGTTTCAATTTCTGGATGTTCTAAAGTAATTAGCCCCTTACTAAATTCTACCTTTTTTGTCTTGCCATCTCTATAACTTTGTACAACAAACGAAGTAGATAATGCATTTACAGCTTTAGTACCTACACCGTTCATTCCAACAGATTTCTGAAAAGCATTGCTATCATACTTGCCACCAGTATTCATTTTAGAAACGCAATCAATCACTTTACCCAAAGGGATACCACGGCCATAGTCACGAATATTCACTTTTTGGTCGCTTAAAGTAATATCAATGGTTTTTCCAGCCCCCATCATAAATTCATCAATAGAGTTGTCCATGATTTCTTTTAAGAGTACATAGATACCATCATCTTGCGCAGAACCATCACCAAGTTTACCAATATACATCCCTGGTCGGCGGCGAATATGCTCCTGCCAATCAAGGGATTTGATACTATCTTCGTTATAAATCGGTTCTGCCATAATTATATTATTGTTGATAAGATCGTAATTTCGAGCGCCGGGAGAAACCTAAATATTTTAATGGATAAATAAATTTCTCCGTCGTTCCTCCATCTATATGATGAGGAACTATCCAGCAATACAAATTTAACTTAATCTGCTTGCAAAGCAATTACAAAGTTTCCACAAATAAACATTCTTAATTTATGCAATTAAAAAGCTGCTCCAAACTCATGATTTTTGACTCCAAACTAAAAAAATTGTATCTTCCAAAATCAATTAAAACCTAAATGTCAGAAAAAAAACAACTCTCTCTTTTTGATCTCTCAATGATCGTAGTAAGTCTCGTTATTGGGATGGGAATTTTCAGAACTCCAGTAAATGTTGCCAGCAAGGCTCAAATACCAGAGTTGTTCTTTTTAGCATGGATTGTCGGTGGTTTTGTAGCGCTGTGTGGAGCCTTAACTTATGCCGAAATCGGTTCTCGCTACCCAGTTACAGGCGGATATTATAAAATATTTTCAGTTTGTTATCACCCATCAATTGCATTTGCTATTAACTGTATAATTGTAGTTTCTAATGCTGCATCAGTAGCGGGAGTTTCATTAATTGGTGCAGAATACTTAAGCAAAGTAATTTTAAGCCCCGAAATGCAAACTGCTGAATATCGAATTGTAATTGCCGCAGTAAGCATCATCATTTTTTATTTGGTAAACCTATTGGGATTAAAAACCAGTTCGAAAACACAAAACGTATTAACCGTTATTAAAATAATCATGGTTGTTACACTCATTTGCGCAGTATTTTTTGGCGAACAAACCACTAGTATTACTCCTATTTTTAAAAGTGTAAGTGGCGAATTACCAACTTGGAGCGATTACGGAAAAGCTTTAGGTTTATGTTTAATTGCTGTTTCTTTTAGCTTTGGTGGCTATCAACAAACCATCAATTTTGGTGGGGAAGTTAAAGAAGCTAAAAAAGTTATTCCACGTTCTATCATTATCGGTTTGGGAATAATTATTACGCTTTATATGGCTATAAACTACGCTTATGTAAAAGTGATTGGCTTCGAGCAACTTAAAAGCGCAGAGAGTATTGCGGCAATTTTAGCAGGCAAAATTTTCGGCCCTGCCGGATTTACAGTGCTCTCTGTATTGATCTTTTTCTCTGTTTTAGGTTATGTAAACGTAAATTTATTGAGTAACCCTAGGGCAATGTATGCCATGGGCGAAGAGAAAGCATTACCGAGTATTTTTACTAAAAAAACCAAAAAAAACGATGTAATGATTGTGAGTTTAACCGTTTTTACACTCATAGCAATCCTCACCTTATTTTATGCCCAAACTTTCGATAAAATTTTAAATTACACCATATTTTTAGACAGTATAGGCATGGCTTTTTCTGCCGCAGCTATTTTTTATTTACGAAAAACAACAGCACACTTAGATAAAAGCACAATTTACACCATGAAATTTTATCCAATTATGCCCATAATTTTTATAGCCGCTTATCTATTTGTAACCTTTAGCATTTATAAAGATGACCCAAGTGCTGCTACAAATGGCTTAGGAATTTTTGTTGGTTTTGTGGCTATCTATTTCATTAACAAATACTTTAGAAGTAAAAAAGTAGAAAACTAATGGATATATCGTACATTTTAAACGAGCTTGGAGAAAACAGAGAACAATATTTTAATGCTATTGCTCCTCCAATTATACAAACTAGCAATTTCAAGTTTAACACGGTTGAAGATTTTAGAGCAGCATTAGCTGATGAATACCAAGGTAATTTATACTCTAGGGGATTTAACCCTACCGGAGATATTTTAAGAAAAAAATTAGCGGCGCTTGATGGAGCTGAAGATGCCTTGCTATTTAGTAGTGGCATTGCGGCGGTAACAGTTCCGGTTTTAGCTTTATTACAAAGTGGAGATGAAGTGGTTTGTGTAGAAAATCCCTACAGTTGGACCATTAAACTATTTAAAGACTTTTTACCAAAATATGGTGTAAAAACAACTTTTATAGACGGTACAGATTTGAGTCAATTTGAAAATGCAATAACACTAAAAACAAAGTTGATTTATTTAGAGTCGCCAAATACATTTAGTTTCGAGGTACAAAATCTAGCAGCCATTGCTAAAATAGCAAAAGCTAAAGGTATTATCACCATGATTGATAATAGCTACTGCTCACCCCTTTATCAACAACCTATTGCTTACGGAATTGATTTAGTTGCCCAATCTGCTACCAAATATTTAAGTGGGCATAGCGATGTAGTTGCGGGCGTTGTTACCGGAAAAACGGAGTTACTAAAAAAGATTTTCAACAATGAATACATGAATATCGGCACAGCCTTAGCACCACAAAATGCTTGGCTTTTGCTCCGTGGACTAAGAACTTTGCCCATTAGATTGGAGAAAATTAGTGACACCGCAGATAAAGTAATTGCTTACTTAAATGCACACCCAAAAATTGAAAAGGTTTTACATCCTTTTAGTAAGGATAATAAAGATTTGGAGCTAGCCAAAAAACAAATGAAAAAGTGTGGCGGTTTATTTAGTATTGTTTTAAAAGATGCTGGTTTAGATCAAATTGAAACTTTTTGCAATAATTTAAAACATATATTAATGGCGGTTTCTTGGGGCGGATATGAAAGTTTAATTATTCCGGCATGTGCAGGAATAAGCAAAGCTGATTTTGACCCAACAAATAATCGTCACACTTTGATAAGAATTTACGTTGGTTTGGAAGAACCTGAGTATATTATTGCTGATTTAGAGCAAGCATTAGTTCAAATTTAAATGCCAGTACAAATATTACCAAATACAAAAAAATTAGCCTACGCCTCAGGTATGATGGGTTGGAGTATCATGACTAATCTGATCATTGTAATGCTACCCTATTTCTATTTACCGCCCAGCAATTCTGGTTTATTTCCATTGGTACCGCAATTATTGGTCTTTGGTGCGTTTAATATTTTATCTATCATTGCTGCGTCAGGGAGATTGTTTGATGCAGCTTACGATCCTTTTATTGCATCCGTTAGCGATAGCAGTAAAAATCCAAAAGGCAGGCGTTTTCCGATTATGAAATGGGCTATTTTGCCAGCAATGATATTTTGCAGCTTAATATTCTATCCTTTGGTAAAAGGTGAAAGTATTACAAATGCTTGGTGGTTAGGATTTGTACTTACTGGTTTTTTTATTTCGGTCACCACTTATATTATTCCGTACAATGCATTGTTAGCAGAGCTCACCCACACCACAGAAGAAAAGGTTAAACTATCCACTATACAACAGGTTGGATTTGTTTTAGGAATAATTCTAAGTGCGCTTTGCAATAATTTTGCAGATCTAATTCAGTATTTTTTTAATGTAAATTCTCGTTTTGAGGCATTACAATATACCGTTATATGTCTAAGTATTTTCTCTGGCCTAGTCATGATGTTACCTATCATTTTTATAAAAGAGAAAGATTATGTTGAAAGTAAACCGACACATGTTGCGCTTTTACCTGCCATCAAAAACACATTTAGAAATGCCAATTTCAAATATTATCTCATTTCAGATTTCACCTACTATACAGCATTAAGCTTAATTAGTAGCGGCTTGCTATATTACGTAACCGTACTACTAGGTTTACCAGAGTCTGATGGTGGAAAATTTATGGGAATTATGGTTTTACTCTCCTTGATCTTTTATCCTTTTATCAATTATGGATCTAAAAAATTCGGCAAGAAAACCCTTGTATTAATAGCTTTTGGGCTATTAAGCTTAATATTTGTTGCCATTTATTTCTATGGTAAAATACCTTTATCGCCTACAAATCAA
>JAIELS010000170.1 GCA_019752795.1 Sphingobacteriaceae bacterium | reverse complement strand
TACACGATCTCTTCCATCTACAATGATGATGTCGAATTTTTCACCCAACAACTTCGCTTTTTTGCTGTATTCTCCACCTTTTTCTAAAGCAGTAAAAATCATCTCAGCATTTGTTGCTTTCTCTTTTACAATTTTATTAAACCAAGCTTCATCATGTTCTACAGAGACTACTCTTTTTACCCTTTGGGCATAAAATAGGGTAGAATTACCAGAGCCATATTCAAAAATGGTTAGCTCTTTATTTAATCGGGTTTTAATAAAGTCTATAAAAGAATAGGTTACCCATGGTAAAGGTTTTCCAAGTTCATCAACTGCTTGATGAGTATCAAAAGCGGTAAACCAGCCTATTGTAGCTAGATATCCTTTGTGTCCGTATGATAATAGTGCGTTAAGCCTTTTAGGCTTGCTAATTAATGTGGCTAGTGCTGTAAGTTTACTCAACGTGTAAATATTTTTTGAAATGCTGTTACCAAAAATAATGATTTTAACATCATAATTCCTTGCGGTCGTGTTTTAGGAATGAAAATAATTAAAAATGTAGCCGAAAAATAGGCAATTACGGTTGCAATTGCAGTTCCCATCATGCCCATTTTAGGAATAAGCAATATATTTAAACCAATATTAACTATTGCGCCAAACCCTGTTCTGATAAAAGTTAGTTTGTTTAAGTTCTCTGCAATTAAAAATTGTCCGCTTGCTACGCCTAAAAAAACAAATAAACTACCCCAAACGTGCATCGCTAAAACTGGTGCAGCTGATGCGTAACTTGGCTTAAAATAACTGTAAATATAAGGGGAGGCGAAAGATATGAATAGTGCAAATGCTAAGCTTAGCCAGACCATTAAGTCGAAAAGATTTTGTAAACGTTTTTGGTAGCGTTCTGGGTCATCTCTTTTGGCATTTAAAATTGCAGGGAACAATGAGCTTACAATTACCACAGGAATAAAATTTAAGGCCTCACTAAACATCACAACAGTGGCATAGGCTCCAGATGCCTTTGTGCCTACGTCTTCTCCTAAAATTTCTTTCAACATAATGGTGTCTATTTTCATATAAACAGAAACCATAATCCCAGAAATAATTAAGGGCCATGAAAGATTGATTAATTTTTTGGCAAGTTGTTTATCATAATTCCAATTAAAAATGCTTCTTCCTTTTCTATTGTACATTAAAATATACCCAAGGGAAACCAATAAAATGTCAAAGGTATAAGCGTATACAAAGTAGATGAGTTCTGCTTTAAAAATAAATACCAATGAGAATTTAATTAATGCAGAAATGATGTTTCCAATAATCTGCACTTGCATAATGTATTTGGATTCTACTTCAGATTGGAAGTAGGCATCTACAACAGTAAAAGATTGGAATAAGCCTGTAAATGATAAAATTAAGATAAACGTATACTTGATGTCGCTTAATGGAAAGATTTGCCAAACCAAGAAAATTAATGGAATACAAATTAATCCAGCAACAGATTTAAGTAGAAATGATGTACCTAAAATGGTGTCTCTGTTTTTAGGAAATTGATGTAGTTCTTTTACAATAAAACTATCTAAACCTAATCCTGCAAGTGCAGCAAAAAGAAAAACATAAGCGCTTGATGTGCTTAAAACGCCATTTCTTTCGGGCAATAAATAATTGGCTACATAAATTGAGGTAACCATTTTAATTGCCAAGCTGCCAATTCGGCCAATCATCAAAAGCCCAGTATTTTTGAAGTACTTTTTTAACGCAGCTTCATCAAATCCTTTAATAATTGGCAATTTCATTAATTTTTTAAGGTATAATTATTTGAGTGGGGCACCCACAGGAATCTCACAACTATGACCAGGCATTCCATGTGCAGGGTTTAGTTTTTGACCTTTTTCATTAACTGTTGGTGTAGGTGATTGTTGCGTTACTTTAGTTGTTGGTTGTGTAGTTACAACTTGTTGTGTTGTACTAGTTTGAGCAGGAGCAGAATTTAAAGGTGCTCCAACGGGAATCGCACAACTATGACCAGGCTGGCCATGTGCTGGGTTTAATTCACCTGAATTACTATTGGCTTGACTGGTTGTAGGTGTGGAATTGCTTGCAGCTGGTTTTTGTATGCCTTGTAAGCCTGTAGGGGTTGGCTTGAATTCTTGAGCAGGTTGTTGTTTGTTTGAATTGCAGGCTAAAAGGCCTAAAATGCAACAGATATATAAAAATTGTTTCATACGTAATTTGACTAATTTTATAAAGATGTGAAAATTTTAGGGTTTCGCTAAACTATTTTCAATTCTATTTAATTGTTTAAGATGATGATGAAGATGAATTTCGATAAATCTTAACCATTGTTTAGCATTTAAATACCCTAAACGCGGATGTTTAGTTTTTATTTTGGAATTTGCATGAGCAATTAGAGGTAGAGTTTTCGCCATTTGTAACTCGAAATCCGTAATAAATTGTTGAGCTGCCATTAAATTAATTTTTTTTACTCTTTCCATTAATCTTGTTGGAACTTTATACTTTTTGTTTGGTGGAAAACTACCGAAAAATAGAATAATTTTTACTGCAAAATGAGTTGGCTTATTTTCGCCTTCTCCTTTAATACAATTGTTTAGTGCAATTAGCGATAATAAACTCGCATCAAATATATGCGAATAGACTTCGCTGTAACTCCAACCCCCAATTGGCGGCGTAAGGGTAAATTCTTCTTCACTTTGGCTAGCTAGTTTAGCTTTATAACTTTCTACAATTTTCGTTATAGATTGGTATACTCTTTTTGTATTCATTGTATAAAGTTAAAATTTATTTAGTACTGAATTAAAAATCAAGCCAATAGCCTATTTTAAAAGTGATGAAGCAATTCTTCCAAATGTAAAATTTGCCATTCCACATCTTCTGGTTGTGTAATGTTTAAGGGGTTAAAGAATATGGCCTTCATTCCAAAATTTTGCGCACCGCGAATGTCGGCCTCTAAACTATCGCCTATCATAATGCTTTCCTCAACTTTTGCATCAGCTTTTGTGATGGCATGTTCAAAAATCAATTTATCTGGTTTATTAATGCCGACATCTTCAGATATAATTACATTGGTAAAATATGGATTTAAGCCAGAAAGATCCATTTTAGTTAAGGTAGTTTCTTTAAATCCGTTAGAAATAATATGTAATTGGTACTTGTTTTGGAGATAAGTTAAAACTTTTTCTGCGCCTTCAAATAAATTGGTCTTAGTCGGACTAATCCGAACATAATCTTCTTCAAACTCAATTGGAATGAGCTCTGGTTTTACGCCTAATTCTAAAAATGTATTTCTAAATCGATCTTGTCTCAGCTTTTCTTTGGTAATTTCCCCTAAATGATATTGTTGCCAAAGATTATGATTATTTGCAGTATACCTTTCTATAAATTCGCTGGAAGAATTTAGTCCTAGAGTTTTTAATTGATAAGCTTCATAAAGCTCTAATAAAGTCTCTTGCGCATTGCGATCAAAATCCCAAATGGTGTGGTCAAGATCAAAAAAAATGTGTTTAATTAATTGCGACAATTTTAAAAATTTAATTTTTTCAAAAATAGAATATAAATTATCATCTCTCTATTTTTAAGTTTAATATTTGTGTAACTTACGTCATAAACGAACAAAGTGATTAAATATTTAAAGTATACAAATCCGATTTTAATATATGTGTTGGCTTTAATGAGCTTTACACATATAGGCATTTGGTGTTGGTTAACGGTAATTTATGCCTTTGTTTTTGTGCCAATTTTAGAGTTGTTAATCCAACCAAAAGTTAGCAATATGAGTATGGCTGAAGAAGAATTGGCGAAAGATGACCCCATTTATGATTACCTACTTTATCTAGTAGTTTTGATACAGGTGCCAACTTTATTCTTCTTTTTATATGCGTTTACAACTACTGCTTTGCAACCTATAGATGTTTTTGGTAGAATATTATCGATGGGTATTTTGTGTGGTACTTTTGGGATAAATGTTGGGCATGAACTAGGGCACAGGAAAAATAAATTTGAGCAGAACTTGGCTAAATTATCCTTATTGAGTTCTTTATACATGCATTTTTTTATAGAACACAATAGAGGTCACCATAAAAATGTAGCTACATACAACGATCCTAGTAGTGCAAGATATAATGAGATGGTTTATTTGTTTTATTTCAGAACAATCTTCAAATCATATCTATCTGCTTGGCATATTGCAAATAATGAAATGAGAAAAAAAGGTAAGAAGTTATTCAGCATCTACAATGAGATGTTGCAATTTCAATTCGTTCAAATTGCATTTATAGCTTTAATCTATTTTGTTTTTGGAGGGATGATTACGCTTTACTTTTTAGCAGCCGCTTTTATTGGTATTCTTTTGTTAGAAACGGTAAACTATATCGAACATTATGGGTTGTCGCGTAAACAGATTGAAAAAGATAAGTATGAACGAGCAATGCCACAACACAGTTGGAATAGTAACCATGTATTGGGTAGATTATTGTTGTTTGAGCTCAGCAGACATAGCGATCATCATTATTTAGCCACAAGAAAATATCAGATTTTGCGACATCATGATCAATCGCCACAATTGCCAAGTGGCTATCCAGGCTCTATGTTGCTTGCATTGGTTCCACCTTTATGGTTTTACATCATGAATAAGAAGATTAAAGATTTTGAGCTAACTAATCCTTTAACTTAGCACCAAAGGCTAAATCTCCAGCATCGCCCAAGCCAGGCACAATATAAGATTTGGTGGTCATCTCCTCGTCAATCGCACCAAGCCATAAATCTGCTTTTGGTAAGTTTGCCCGAACATGTTTTACACCCTCTGTGCTAGCAATAGCCGCCACAATATGTAGCTTTTTTATTTTGTAAAGGTTAATCAATTCTTTTGCGCAAAGTACAATACTGGCACCTGTCGCCAACATAGGATCTACAAGTATAACTGTTTTGTTTGCTAAATCTGGTGCAGAAATATGCTCCATTTGGATAATAAAATCACCACTCTTTTTAGTTTTACGGTAAGCAGTAATAAATGCACAATCAGCTTTATCGAATATATTTAAAAGACCTTGCTGCATAGGTAAACCGGCTCTTAAAATAGTTGCTAAAACCGGCTGATCAGCTAAAATGCTACTTTTTGCAATGCCAAGCGGTGTAATTGTATCGATTTCTTGGTAGCTTAACGTTTTGCTAATTTCAAAAGCAAAAAATTCTCCTAATCGTTCTAGATTTTTACGAAAACGCATGGAATCTAATTGGATATTTTCATCCCTCATTTCGGCAATGAAGGTGTTGGCTATAGAATTTGTTTTACTTAAGTCGAAAATCATAAGCTAAATATAAGAAAAATGGATGAATTAGCGCATCTAAAATATACGGGTAAATTCAAACTCGCAAAGTAAAATCTTTCTAAATAGATATTACTATACGGCAATAAATTACTAATTGCATCATAACTTAAAGATATTCTTAAATGGATAAATATTACCTAACAATCTGTAATATTTTGATTTTATTTAAAAACTAACATTTAAATCTCTGTTAGGATAATTAGCCCTAACACTTTTTCTTATACTTGCTTTTTCTACATGTAGAATATTCATTTGATCATCAAACATTTCAAATAGAATACTATTGTTTAAACTTAATTTTTGCAGTGAAGAGACATTGGTTATTTCTAAATAAACGTTGGTAGCCTCGATGTCATTCTCAAATCCAATATAAGTTGCCTCCATAGTTTTTCCGTTAACGATGTATTGTAAATGAGTGGCTAAATATTTTTTAATTAACTCGTCCATTGCCTTGTGCATAGCTGGTTTATTGAGGTCAGTTTTAACTTTATATAGTTTTGCTAATGCGTCTTCAAAATCGTCTGTAAATAATTTACAACTAATCTCTAAACTTTTTTCTTTCGCATTAAAGCTAATTTCTGTAGTGCTTACATGTAATGGGTGTTTTTCTTCTTCCTTCAGTTTTAATGGTAAAACAGGAATGAGCAAAAATAAACTAAGTAACAATTTTGAAAATATAGGCTGCATTTAGAAATAGATTAATTGAAAATGATTTAAAATATATTAATTTGTAACCTTACAAAGGTAGTAAGCTATCTTAATAAATTTTAACTCATTATGCCTTTACAGGATTTTCTGTTTTATTTTAAGTTAGGCTGGTCACACATTGTAAGTTTAGATGCATTAGACCATCAATTATTTATCATAGCGCTAGTCGCTGTTTATACGGCTAAAAATTTAAAACAGGTCTTAATTTTAGTTACAGCGTTTACCATAGGGCATTCGTTAACTTTGCTACTTAGTGTTTTAGATGTAATTAGATTTTCGAGCAAATGGGTAGAGTTTCTCATTCCCTGTACTATTTTTATCACAGCTTTAATTAATTTGTTTAAAAAGAACTTTTCATCAAGTGCTGTAAATACAAATTACTATCTTGCATTACTGTTTGGTTTAATCCATGGAATGGGTTTCGCAAATTCAGTACGAATGATGCTTGCAAAAGACCAAAATATTGGTTGGGGTTTGTTTGGCTTTAATGTAGGTTTAGAAGTTGGTCAAATCTTTTTTGTAATTATAATTTTAGCCGCAACCTGGTTGAGTTTGTCTTTTTTTAAAGTAAAAAGAAGAGATTGGGTTATTTTTTTATCAGCAGCCGTATTTAGCCTGGCTTTACAAATGGCTTTAGAACGAATTCCTTTTTAATCAATATACAATGAGAAAATTTTATAAAACGCTGGCAATGTTAACTTTAATTGGTCAGTTTGCATTTGCACAAAACATTCAAAATAATCCCGGTAGCAACCATGGGAATAAATTTGAGCAGTTAGGTACTATTTTAACTACGCCAAACGAGCAACGCACCGCAAGTGGGGCGCCAGGGGTAAAATATTGGCAGCAAAGAGCTGATTATAAAATAAAGGCTGAGCTAGATGAAAAGAATTTAATGCTTAAAGGGAGTGAAACTATTACGTATTACAATAATTCACCAGATGTTTTGACCTACATTTGGATACAGTTAGATGAGAATGAGCATAACAACCTTAAAAATGCGAATTATCAATCGGCAAGTAGAATGCCTGCTGGTGCAACTTCAACTCAGGTTGATAACATGAAAGTTGGCGAACAACCTGATAATGGTTACGGCATTAAGGTGACTAAAATTACCGATGTTAACGGTAAAAGTTTAAAATCTACTATCAATAAAACAATGATGCGTATAGAAATTCCAGCACTAAAATCTGGTGCTCAATATGTATTTAATATTGATTGGAATTATAAAATTACCGATAGAATAGCCGGTGGCGGACGTGGTGGATATGAGTTTTTTCCTGAAGATGGGAACCACTTATTTACGATGACGCAATGGTTTCCACGTTTGTGTGTGTATAGTGATTTTCAAGGTTGGCAAAACCACCAATTTACAGGAAGAGGAGAGTTTGCTTTAACTTTTGGCAATTATAATGTGCAAATGACCGTTCCTGCAGATCATATGGTGGGCTCAACAGGCGAATGTTTAAATTATAGTGCCGTACTTACGCCAACGCAATTAGCTCGTTATAATAAATCTAAAACTAGTACTACAGCTCCTGTAGAAATTGTAACTTTAGCAGAAGCTAAAATTGCTGAAACTAAAAAATCTACTGCTAAAAAAACTTGGGTATTTCAGGCTAATAATGTGAGAGATTTCGCTTGGACCTCTTCTCGTAAATTTGTCTGGGATGCAATGGCGCAACCAATTGCTGGTAAAAATGTAATGTGTATGAGTTTTTATGGTAAGGAAGCTTATAGTTTATATAGCCAGTTTTCTACCCGTGCTGTAGCCCATACAATTAAAACTTATTCTGATTTTACCATTCCTTATCCGTATCCAGTGGCTCAAAGTGTTGAGGCTGCAAATGGCATGGAATATCCAATGATTTGTTTCAATTACGGCCGTACAGATGCTGATGGAACTTATTCAGAAAGTACAAAAAATGGAATGTTAGGTGTAGTTATTCATGAAGTTGGGCATAATTTTTTCCCGATGATTGTTAATAGTGATGAACGCCAATGGACATGGATGGATGAAGGATTAAACTCTTTTATAGAATATTTAACGGAAGAACTTTGGGATAATAAATTTCCAAGTAAAAAAGGACCAGCTTATACCATTGTAAATTACATGAAATTGCCTAAAGACCAATTGGAGCCTATCATGTCTAACTCTGAAAACATTGTTAATTTTGGGCCTAATGCTTATTCTAAACCTGCTACAGGTTTAAATATTCTTCGTGAAACCATTATGGGACGTGAGTTGTTTGATTATGCCTTTAAAGAATATGCTAAAAGATGGGCATTTAAACACCCAACGCCAGCAGATCTCTTTAGAACAATGGAAGATGCAAGCGGTGAAGACTTAGATTGGTTCTGGAGAGGATGGTTCTATGGAACAGATCCTGTAGATATTTCTCTAGATAGCGTTAGATATGCGAAACCAGATTTTGCTACACCAACTAATGCAGGTGGCGGAAATAGATTTAATAGACCTGGTGGCATGAGGGTAGACCCACCTGCAGTAAACGCTTTTGAAGATATTTCTAAAATTAGAAACAGAGAAAATAGTAATATTAAATTTTATACAGATAAAGATTTAGCCGCAAGAGATTTTTATTGGAAATATGATAGAGGTTTAGCTACGGTAGATACAACTTTAGCGCCAAAAGCGATGCCAGCACCTGCTAGATTGCCGATGGAAGAGTTTACTGCAGCCGAAAAAGAAGCGTATAGCAATAAGTATTTCTACGAACTTAATTTTAGCAATAAAGGAGGCTTAGTGATGCCAATTATTGTTGAATTTACCTTTAAAGATGGTACTAAATCAATAGATAGAATTCCTGTTCAAATTTGGCGATTAAATGAACAAAAAACTTCTAAATTCTATGTTCAAGATAAAGAAGTAGCCTCAATTAAAATAGATCCAATGCGTGAAACTGCTGATATAGATGAGAAAAATAATTTTTGGGGTGGAAGTGCAACACCTTCTAAATTTCAATTATTTAAAATGCGTTCGGGTGCTGCACCAGCTCGTGGTCAATCGGTAGGCTCAAACCCAATGCAATTAGAAAAGAAAAGCAAGTAGTGTAAAGCATCAAGATTTGATAGCGAAGACACAAAAACCAGCAGTATGAATTGCTGCTGGTTTTTGTGTCTTTTTTATTGGATCAAATGCTAATTCTTTTATCATTGTTATCCAATCTTTAAGCTTTAATCTTTCTGCTTTAAGTGATATCTATTACCTTTACCTACAATGAAGTTTAAATTAGTATCAGACTATAAGCCAACTGGCGACCAGCCAACTGCCATCAAGCAATTGGTTCAAGGCGTAAATGCAGAAGAAAACTATCAAACGCTTTTAGGTGTTACAGGTTCTGGGAAAACTTTTACGGTTGCCAATGTAATTGAGCAAACTCAAAAACCAACCTTAATATTAAGTCACAACAAAACTTTGGCAGCCCAATTGTATGGAGAATTTAAGCAGTTCTTTCCAGA
This sequence comes from Sphingobacteriaceae bacterium, assembly GCA_019752795.1. Taxonomy (GTDB): domain Bacteria; phylum Bacteroidota; class Bacteroidia; order Sphingobacteriales; family Sphingobacteriaceae; genus Pedobacter. Next base: position 4,740 of record JAIELS010000170.1, on the reverse strand, counting down.
AAATGCGGTTAATTATTTTGTTTCTTATTACGATTATTATCAGCCAGAGGCTTACATGCCAACAACCAATACTTACATCGAAAAAGATTTAAGTATCAATGAGGAGATTGAAAAATTAAGGTTGAGGACAACGTCTGCACTAATGTCTGGTCGTAGAGATGTAATTGTGGTATCATCCATTTCTTGTATTTATGGTATGGGTAACCCCGAAGATTTTTCTCGTTCAGTTTTCCGCTTTGCGGTAGGAACTAAAATTAGTAGAAACTCCTTTTTACATAGTTTGGTTGAAATTTTATATGCCCGAACCATTAATGATTTTAAACGTGGAACTTTTAGAGTAAAAGGTGATACTGTAGATATTTATCCTGCTTATCTAGATAATGCTTATCGCATTTCATTTTTTGGGGATGATATTGAAGAGTTAACGGTGATAGATCCCATTACTGGCAAAACTTTAGAGAAATTAGAAGACATGGCCATCTATCCTGCTAATCTTTTTGTAACACCAAAAGAAAAATTCAACTCATCAATTTGGGCTATTCAAGAAGAATTGGAAATGCGTAAAAACCAATTGTTAAATGATAAGCAACCTTTAGAAGCTAAACGATTGGAAGAAAGGGTTAATTTTGATATCGAGATGATGAAAGAATTGGGCTATTGTTCTGGTATCGAAAATTACTCTAGGTTCTTTGATGGTCGTTCTGCTGGTATGCGACCATTCTGTTTATTGGATTATTTCCCAGACGATTATTTGATGGTAATTGATGAAAGCCATGTTACTGTTCCACAAATCAGAGCGATGTACGGTGGGGACCGTTCTCGAAAATTGAGTTTAGTAGAATATGGTTTCCGCTTGCCTTCTGCCTTAGACAATAGACCTTTAAACTTTGATGAATTTGAAAGTTTAGCACCGCAAACCATTTATGTTAGTGCCACACCTGCAGATTACGAATTGGAAAAAACTAATGGCGAAGTTATTGAGCAGGTAATAAGACCAACTGGATTATTAGATCCAATTATTGAAGTTAGACCAGCAGTAAATCAGGTGGATGATTTATTGGATGAAATTGATAAAACGATTAAAATGGGCGACCGCATTTTGGTGACTACTTTAACTAAACGCATGGCCGAAGAGTTGACCAAATACATGGATCGTTTAAACATCAAGTGTCGTTATATTCACTCAGAAGTGAAAACCTTAGAACGGGTAGAGATTTTAAGAGGTTTACGTTTGGGCGAATTTGATGTATTAGTGGGAATTAATTTATTGAGGGAAGGCCTAGATTTACCAGAAGTGAGTTTAGTAGCTATTTTAGATGCCGATAAAGAAGGTTTCCTACGTTCTGATAGAGCTTTGATCCAAACTATTGGTCGTGCTGCTCGTAATGATAGAGGTCGTGTAATTATGTATGCCGATAACATGACGAAGTCTATGGAGCGCACCATTGATGAGACCAATAGACGTAGAGAAAAGCAAATCGCTTACAACTTAGAACATGGAATTACGCCAAAAACAGTGGGTAAAACTAGAGAAGAAATTATAGAACAAAGTTCTGTTTTAGATTTTTCTGAAAGTGGTGCACGCAAAAAAGCCTATGTAGAAATTGATGAAGTGAGTATGGCTGCAGATCCTGTAGTTCAGTATATGACGAAACCAGAAATGCAAAAAGCAATTGAAAAAACCAAAAAAGACATGCAAAAAGCAGCTAAAGAAATGGATTTCTTAATGGCTGCCAGAATGCGTGATGAGATGTATGCTTTAGAAAAAATATTTGCAGAACGATTTGAAAAATAACTAGTACTTCGTCTTCGCTCAGTGAAAAATAGTTTAATAAATTAATTTAGTTTTAATATTCTTTCTCCTTTAGGAGAGAGATGCCGTAGGCAGAGAGAGGTATGCAAGGACAAAACAGAAAAGATATTTTCCCAGGCCTAGAGGTGGGCATAATTTTAAAAAAAGATCAAAGAAGTGGTCAAGTCACTTATGGAATTGTTGATCGTTTATTAACTTCATCAGCCTTTCATTCTAGAGGAATAAAAGTGCGTTTAGAAGATGGACAGGTAGGAAGAGTTTGTGAAATTGTGGAAGAAAATTAGGTATTTTTCATTCTAAATGATCATATTATTGTAAGGATAGTGCAATTATCTTTTAAAAAAGTAACAAAAAGTTAAAAGGCTCGTCTATCTTTGTGTCATTAATTTAATAAAAATGGGTGCTTTTTTAAACTTCTTAATTATATCTATTCTAATTATTTGGGCAATTAGAGTATTAATTAGACTGATTTTTCCTGTAGTGCTTAAAAAAGCATTTAGTAATATGCAAAACAAAGCGAACGGGAATCAACAACAAAACTATAAGTCTTCTAAACCAGAAGGCTCTATATCTATAGATTATATGCCTAAAAATCAAAAAAAAGGCAATTCAGATAAGCTAGGTGACTTTGTAGACTATGAAGAAGTAAAATAAGTATAATGTTTAACTTTTTATATGGATATCATTTAACAAAGTTTAACTTTAAATATTGCAAATAAAATCAATATTTGTCGAAATTTATTTAACATCCACTTCTAGCTTAATTTAAAAATTAATTATTCATGAAAAATTTTACAACTGTTTTACCTTCAAAATTGGTTCGTTCATTAACTTTATTGTTAATTTCTACTAGCCTATTGGCAATAACTTCGTGTAAAAAACCACAAGAAACTACAACACCAGCGATTTCTTATTTAAGAATAATTAATGCCTCACCAACATTAGGCACTTTTGATGTTTATGTGAATACTCAGAAAGCGAATACGGCAGCTTTGCCATTTGGTGGTACAATTAAGTACATTCGATCATCTGTTAGTCAATGGGATTTGAAATTTACTATTGCAAATGATTTAGATGCTGTATTTACTAAATCACTTACTTTAAGTGCTGACGTAGCCTATTCGTATTATTTAATTGGTAAAGGTGCCAATTTAGACGGTTTGTTAATTACAGATGTAATGCCTACAACAGCAACTGAAAAAGCATATGTTAAATTTATCAATTTAAGTCCAGATGCACCAGCACTTTCATTAAATATAGTAGGTGGAGCTAGTTTAGCAAGCAACAAGGCTTATAAAGCAACCAGTGATTTTATTGCTGTTGATGTTAAAACACAATCATTTGAGATAAAAGATGGTGCAGGTATTGTAAAAGCTACTTTACTTGATGAGCCAATTCAAGGTGGACGTTATTATACGATTATTGCTCGTGGTTACTTAACACCTAGCAATAATGATCAAAATTTTAGCGTGCAATCAATTATTAACCAATAGTTTTTGCTATCGGTATGATCTCTATTTTGCCGAAATAAAATAATGATGAGCGTTAAGACCAATCTTAAATAGGTTGTTTTAACGCTATTTTTTTTTAATCAATCATATTATTTCCTTTTATATCTCATGCAATTTTCTATTTTTGGGCTTACGTTTAAACTTTAAAATACCCTAATGAACAATTGGTTTAATAAAAATGGCATTCATTTAGCCATTATTGCAGCATTTGTAGTAATTTGTTTTATCTACTTTAGTCCTGTTTTGCAAGGAAAAGCACCAGCTCAAAGCGATGTGCTTCAATCTAAAGCAATGCAAAAGGAAATTATGGAATACAAGGACAAAGATGGGAAAGGCCCACTTTGGACTAATCAGATGTTTGGCGGTATGCCAGCTTATCAAATATGGGTGCAATATGCCTATAATGGCGCTACTTATGGTATTGCGTTAATTACTAAGGCTTTGCCTAATCCAGTTGGTACAGTGCTATTATTATTAGTTGGCGCTTATTTCTTATTTATTACGCTTAAAGTAAACCCTTGGTTAGCCGCTGCGGGTGCCATTGCGTTTGCATTTACAACCTATAATTTTGTTTTAATTGCCACTGGGCATAGTAACAAGGCATTGGCAATTGGTTTCTTTGCACCTATTATTGCGGGTATATTACTCACTATGCGAGGTAAATATTGGTTAGGCGGTAGTTTAACTGCGCTGTTTTTAGCCTTAGAAATTAGGTCAAATCATATACAGATGACTTATTATTTGTTTTTGTGTATCCTTATTTTTATCGGAATAGAAGTTTATCAGGCATATAAAACAAAAACATTAAATGTATTTGGTAAAGCGTTAGGCTTTTTAAGTGTTGCAGTAGTTTTGGCCATAATGGTAAACGCAAGTTTATTGTGGACAACCTCAGAGTATGCTAAAGAGACCAATCGTGGAAAATCTAACTTAACCAACGCAGAAGGCAAGCAAGAAAGTATGACTAAGGATTATGCTTATAATTGGAGCCAAGGTGTAGGGGAAAGTTTTACTTTTATGATTCCTGATTTATACGGTGGTGCTTCTAGCATTAATGAGATGATGAAGCCTGAAAGCCATTTTTATAAAGCTTTTGGACAAAATTTCGGTCAATATCCAGAACAACAGCAAAACGAAATTCTGTCTTTCTTTGCACAAAATATGAACCAATATTGGGGAGGAAAACCAAATACTTCTGGTGGATATTACTTTGGTGCTGTGGTATGTTTCTTATTTGTTTTTGGTTTATTTATTGTTCGTAGCCGATTAAAATGGTGGATATTAGCCACTACTATTTTGTTTATGTTGTTGTCTTTTGGCAAGAACTTCCCATTGATATCAGACTTATTCTACAATTATTTCCCATTATACAACAAATTTAGAGCTGTAGAATCTATTTTGGCGGTGGTTGGTTTA
>JAIELS010000160.1 GCA_019752795.1 Sphingobacteriaceae bacterium | reverse complement strand
CACCCAAACAGGCTTGGACAATATTCCAGCCTCTGCAATAGAAAGAATAGAGATCATAAATAATCCATCGTCAAAATATGATGCGAATGGAAATGCTGGGATTATCAATATCATCTATAAAAAGAACAAACAGGAAGGTTTTAATGGAAAGATTGGACTGACCACAGGACTTGGCTCACTTTGGGAAAGAAGAGAAAATCTGCCTACCATCCGTCCGCAGTTTCAGGCAACACCAAAAATCAATCCTTCGCTCTCACTTAATTATAGAAAAAATAAGCTGAACACCTTTTTGCAGGGCGATTACCTTTATACGCAAACTTTAAATAGGAACGAGTTTGCAACTAGAACCTATACTGATGGAACTATCATCAACCAGCAGGTAAAAAGGAACAGGACAACTGATTATACAACCGTGAAAACGGGCATTGACTGGAATCCAAATGACAATAATTCTTTGACAATTTCTGGGTATTTCAACAGGGAAAAGATTATCGATAAGGGAGATATACCGTATTTCAATGGAGGTATGCAACGGTTAAGATTGTGGCAGTTTTTAGAGGATGAAGTGAAATATACAGCAACAGGATCGGCAAGCTATCAACATAAATTCAGTCAGCCAGGGCATTTGCTCAACATAGGCTTTAACTACACCTGGCATAGGGAAGACGAAAAGTATTTCTTCACCAACATCATGCCTACTTTTACGGGCGAGGATTCGTTTGCACTATTATCAGATGAACATGTAGCGGACTTTAATCTCGATTATATCAGACCATTAAAACAGGGACGAATAGAAATGGGACTAAAATTTAGGAGGAGAACCATCCCGACTGATATGCAGTTTTTTCCAGGTCTTAATTCGCCAATAGATGTTAACGCAGGTGGATGGGCAGATTACAAGGAAACCATTCCTGCCGCTTATGCCAATTATGTGCTAGAAACCAACCATTTTGAAATGGAAGCAGGACTAAGGTTTGAATATGTGAAAGTACAATATGATGTTAATCCCAACCATAATACCTATCAAAGTGATGGCTATGATTATGCCCGTCCGTTCCCAAATCTTAGATTAGCCTATAAGATTGATGAGAACAATAAACTTTCAATTTTTTATAATAGAAGAGTGGATAGACCAAATGAGGTTGATATTCGTATTTTTCCAAAATATGATGAGCCTGAACTGTTAAAGGTCGGTAATCCGACACTGCGACCACAGTTTACAAATACCATAGAATTTGGTTATCGATTAAACTGGAAAAAGGGAAATATATACGCTGCTGCTTACCACAAATTGATTGATGCGACGATTACCAGAATAGCAACCCAGGTTCCAGGCAGTATCATACTTTATAATATTTTCCAAAATGCTGGAAAAAGCTATCAAACAGGTGGAGAGGTTGTATTACAACAAGAATTGGCTCCTTGGTATTCCTTAAATACTAGTGCAGCCATTTATAAAAACAAGATCAATGCTTTTACTACAACCAATAGATATCCCGTACCAACGGTTTATAACATGGCGGAAGAAAGCATTACTTCTGGAAATTTTAAGCTCAACAATGTGTTCAAGCTAAAAGGGCAAGCGCAGATACAGCTTTCGGGTGTCTATTTAGCCAAGGATATCATCCCACAGGGAACAATAGGTTCGAGGTTTTCTGTGGATATGGGCATTAAAAAACAGATTCAAAAAGGAAAAGGCGAACTCTTCCTTAATGGAACTGATATTTTGGGTACACTTAAAACAAAGAGAAGCATCATTGGAAATGGTTTCACCTATAACAGTACAGATTACCTGGAAACACAGGTTTTTAGGCTAGGGTACAGCTATAAGTTTTAAGCATTTAACCAGCCAACTTTAAAGTAAAAAGAAATATTTGAACGGATTACTTATGGGTCAAAAAATGCAGAAATCAATCTATCACCAAAAATGGTAAAGAATTGTCGCAATAAAATATATTGCGACAAAAAGATATTTATATTTGTCGCAATACTTAGAAATTGTCGCGATATGAAAGACGAACGGAAACAACAGATTAACTAAAGAAGGCGCACTGAAAATAACCGGGGCAAGCAATGCCGTCTTTTTAAAGGCAATAAATGACGGGGTTGTCAAGCCACAATTGGTTAAGGGTAGAAAAAAGGCAATGTACCTAGAGTGGGAAGTGCTCAAGATACAAGTTCGCCGAAGAAGGACTGAAAACTAGAGATGATACCTTTCTTCATCCTTAATAGGGATGAAATTTGATTTTTTGCTGGTCAATAGCTCAAGTGCTCTGTTGGCGTAATTGAAATTTTCGCACCATTTTTTGGTTCGTGACTTGATTTCGCTTTTCATGTATTTTGAAAAGTGATATTCAAATTTAATCATGGCATAATTTCCCTTGTATATATCTATGTACTCTTCCAGTTTATATTCAAAAAACTCTTCTTCCAATCGTTTTAGATCTTCCTTTATGATCTCAGCCGAAGGTCTGGGTGGATTGGAAGTGTTGATGTCAGATAGTTCTTCTTCTAGTAGGTAAGGCCTGCTTGTGTTGCTTTTTATTTGATAGGGCAGAGGCTATCTTTTTGTTGAAATTTTCCTTATCTACTTTAAGTTCCATATACCTTTTAAGGTTAACGTTCCTTGCTTTCAGCTCTTTAGCCAAGGCTTGGATATCGGCCTTGTTATAATAATGTGATTTTCCCTTGATGAAGAAATTGCTGAATCCGAACTCCTCTCGTATGAATTTACCTGCGCCATAAAAAACATCTTTGAAATACTTATCCAGCTCGTGCTCGGTTAACCATCCATCGCTTTGCTTTTGCAGTTTTTTAAACTCATCAGCAGCCTTGTCCAATATTTCGGGTGATAGCTGTTTGCTTTTGGGAAGGTCCGTTGTGCCTACCAGCTTTACAAGTGCCATTCTTAATTCCTTCAGTTCATCAAGTATCTGTTTCTCCATTGTTAAAAATAATTATAAAAAAGTATTTCAAAAAATTATTGAGCGGGAGAGTAGAAAATTACCTTCCAACCCCAAAATGGATTGATTGAAGATTTGCGATTGTTATTTTTGTTCACTAATTTTGAATGTTCACGTAACGTGGACAATGTATGTTTATGAACGAAGAGGAATTAATTGTTGAGGCATTTACAAAACTGCAGTTGCATACTGGCTTCCGCTGGGAATGGAAAAATACTGGGCAGGAAGTGGACGGTACCGTAGATTTATATATCCATGGTGGTAGGGAGCATTTTACAATTGAAGTGAAAAAAGAATTGCGTGATTACCAGCTTGCCAAGTTAAAGGAGCTCAACGAAATTTATAAACCCTTTATGGTCGTTGCAGACAGAATCTTTCCGACCCTGAAAGAGAAACTACGAGAAAATCAGATCAACTATCTCGATACAGCAGGAAATGTATATATCAAGACTGGGACCAATACCATCTGGCTGGATGGTCTTAAACAGTATCAGCCAAATAGGTTGGTTACCAACAGAGCGTTTACCAAAACAGGGCTTAAAACGGTCTTTTATCTGCTGCTGCACAAAGACGCCATCAATATGCCTCAGCGAATGTTGGCTACTGCTACGGGAGTGGCCTTAGGGAATATAAAGAACGTACTTGACGGCCTAGAGGATGCGGGCTTTGTGCTAAAAATCAATACAAAGAAACTTCAGCTCCAAAACAAAAGAGTGCTGCTAGATAGATGGATTGCAGGGTATGGAGAAACGTTAAAGCCAGCGCTTCATTTGGGGAATTTCAGACTGCCGCCAAACCAAGCATTCCAAGCACTTACTAATTTTCCTATAGTTCCTGGTAAAACCGTATGGGGAGGGGAGCCAGCGGCATATCTACTCACCCATTATCTCAAACCTCAGGTGCTTACTGTTTATACTACCGCAAAAAAAAACCAGCTTATGCTAGAATGGAAACTATTGCCAACGGCTGATGGTAATATTCGGCTTTATGAGAAATTTTGGAAAGACGAGCAATTTGATAGGCATCCTTATGCACCAGAGCTATTGGTTTATGCCGACCTGTTGCTTACCGGGGATCCAAGGTGCCTAGAAACAGCGGAAATGATTTACGATAAACATTTGAAATATGAATTTGGAGAATATTAGGGAAGGGGAATTAAAAGAGATATTCGATATCCTGGAAAATGCCTTCAAAGAAAATGACATTGACTTTTATTTGATAGGGGCGATAGCAAGGGATATATGGTATACCATGGGAGGTGAGGAATTCCGATCAACTAAGGATATCGATTTCGCTGTATTAATTGGCAACAGGCAGGATTATCAGCGTGTCCGTGACTAACTTGTAAACAAAGGTTTTACAGAAAGTAGTACCAATGCCTTTGTTATCATGGCGCCCTCGGGTCTCCAGATCGATTTGTTGCCCTTTGGGGAGATGGAGATTGATGAAGAAGTGCGTTTTGAAGGACGCGGGCTAACTACTATCAAGGTGAATGGTTTCATGGAAGTTTATGAACTAGGCACCCAGGATTTAACTTTGGAAACGGGTCACCATTTTAAGATTGCAACCCTGCCATCCATCGTGCTGTTAAAGTTCATTGCCTATGATGACAGGCCTGAACTGCGTTTCAAAGATGCTAGGGATATCATTAACATCGTATACCATTATTTCGATCTGCAAAGCGAGCTAATCTATGAACACCATTCGGATCTGTTCGATGAACAAAGCCGTGAGGTTCCGATTGAAATTATCTCAGCCACTGTAATTGCAAGGGAAATTAGACAGATCATTGCTAAGAACGACGATTTAATTCTGCGTTTACAGGTTATTATTACAGCTCACCTAGGCCAAATGGAGAACAGCGCATTGATTAGGAACATGGTGAATGAATCAGGGAAAGATGTTGAACAGGTGGCGGCTATCTTAGAAACAATTTTACAGAAAATAAGGATCGATTGATATGGGATGTGGTTGGAAAAACCACATCCTATTGACCCTCTTTACCAAAAATAAGTTATTGATTATTGTCTGATAACCAGTTTGCTTTGCAGTATTCCGAAATTGGCGGAACGGGGTTAATCAAATTGGTTTATCCAAGCAGGTATTTAAGTTATAAAACTCTGCCAAAACTCAGCCAAATCACTCAAAATGACGGATAAAAAACACCTTTTAGAGCATAAAAAACAGCGTTTAGAGCTCGCAAATGATGAAATATCCACTCCTGTATTCTCCACAAAAACCTCATCAAAATTTGATGAGGTTTTTTTACAAAAAAAATCTATTTTTACTATGTAATTTTAATCGAAAAACTTTATATCTTCATAATATGAAAAAAATACTTTTAACGTTCTTCGCACTGTGTTTAACTATCGTAGTTTTTGCGCAAAAGTTATCTCCAACAATTAAAGAAGGAACAGTAATATCTTCTAGTGCATTTGTACAAGGGCAAGAATTCCCTTTAATGCTTAAAATTAAAAGTGCGGTAACTCCATTTGCAATAGAATGGACAGTAGAAGGCTATGGCGATGGTACTTTTGTAATGACTGAAAATGCAGTGGCAAAAGGTAATAGATTATTTTCTCCAACCCAACCAAGTTTAGGCGTTACTAAATTAGCTGATGATGAAACTTTTGGAATGATATCTAAAGAGGCTTATAAAACACTAGTAGATAAAAAGGAGTTAACTTTAAGTGGAATAACTTTTAAAGTTAAACCTGTTGCCACAGCAATGAAGTTTGGCGACAAAGAGCTTGATGTTACTCATATTGTTGGCGCTGAAGGGAAATTAGAACTTTGGATATTGAACAATGAAAAATTTCCATTAATTCTTCAAACTTCGGGTATGCCTACAGATATTTTAGTAGTAGATATTAAATAAAATTGATCATTTTTTTGAAAAAATATAAAGCCCGAGAGGGCTTTTTTAATTTGTAAATACTAATTTCGCATTTATGGAAAATCAAAAATCTGCGATATTTGACACTGTTGCCCAACGCTTACAAATTGAAGGTTTTAGTGTAGTAAATCGTGATGAAACTAGGCCTTGGGGAGGTTTTTTTGTAATTGATGAAGCGCAAGCACAACAGTTCGCGGATACTTATTTTGATGGACTAGACACAGATAGTCTTAAAATTGGCGGTAAACTTAGTCCAAAAATTCTAATCGTAGCACCCAACACCCGCCTTTCATGGCAATACCATCACCGCAGAGCTGAAATTTGGCAAGTAGTAACAGGTACAGTTGGTGTTAAAACTAGCCATACCGATCTTGAGGGAGAATTAAAAGAATATCATTCAAAAAATCAGATTAAATTACAGCAAGGCGAACGTCATCGTTTAATTGGTTTAAGTGATTGGGGAGTGGTAGCCGAAATTTGGCAACACACTGATGCAGAAAACCCTTCTGATGAGAATGATATCATTCGTTTACAAGACGATTTCGGTAGATAAGGTTAATATTTTATTCTCCTAAAAATACCATTTTTTGGTTTTCAATCGTTTTTGTAACATATAGCTTTTACCTTTGCGCCAATTATCAAATACAATCCGTTTTTATACGTACTAAATTTATACATGATTATTTTAATATTCTTTTTAGCTCATTGGTTCTTATCTCTTTTTAGTCAAACATTTTTCCTCCATCGTTATTCGTCTCACAAAATGTTTAAAATGGAACCATTCTGGGAAAAATTCTTCTATTTATTGTTGCTAATTTCTCAAGGGTCTTCATTTTTAAATCCTAGAGCTTACGCTATTTTACATCGTATGCATCATGCTTACAGCGATACTGTAAAAGATCCGCATTCACCACATTTTTTTAAAGATGTTTTTGGGATGATGATTGCTACTAAAAATATGTATTTGGCTTACTTACTACATAAAATTGAACCTGAACCAGCTTTTAGAGGGAATTATCCAGAGTGGCCTTTGGTAGATAGAATTGGCGATTCGTGGTTTTGGCGTTTAGCTTGTGGAGTGGGTTATATTTCATTTTATGTAGTTTTTGCTACACATTGGTGGATGTATTTATTATTGCCTTTTCATTTCTTAATGGGGCCATTACACGGTGCAATTGTAAATTGGTGTGGTCATAAATATGGATATTCAAATCACGATAATGATGATCACAGTAAAAATTCTTTACCATGGGATTTCTTATTAATGGGAGAGTTATTTCAAAATAACCACCATAAAAAACCAAATAGCCCTAATTTTGCGAGTAAATGGTGGGAATTTGATCCTACTTATCCGGTGATGAAAGTTTTACATTGGATGCGTATTATTACAATTAGAAAAGTATAAGCTCAGAATTTTTTTCTGAATAGCTATTAAAAAAGGTTGGTGTTTTCATCAACCTTTTTTGTTTATTGTATTTTTATGTAATAATTTAAATCAAAAAATATGATAACAACGCTTAAAGTAATTTTTTCTACGCTCTTAATTTGGATGATTTATATTGTGGTTAGTACCAGCTTACAAAGTTCGCTTTTTAAGGAGTGGAATTTTCTAGGTTCAATACCTTGGATGAGAGCAACGCTGTGGGATTTTTATGCCAATATATTCATCATCACTTTGTGGATGTTTTATAAAGAAAAATTTACCTTGCTTAAAATCGTTTGGTTAATTTTATTCGTATGTTTAGGAAGCATAGCAACTTGTTTTTATGTGTTGATACATTTATTCAAGTTAAAACCAAATGAAGGTGTGAAAGAATTGGTTGGGAATAGAAATTAGAAAGATTGTGTTATGCTGTTTAAATACTAAATAATGGATTATAAACATTTACTTTTTATTGCTTTAATATCTCTGTTAGCATGTTGCTTTATCATGTTTTTAGTGTGGCTGTGGGCTAAAAAAATTAAAAATGCTGGTGTGGTAGATGTATTTTGGGCACTTAACTTTCCAGTAATTACAATCATCACTTTCATTTTATCAGAAGGATTTGAAACTAGAAAAATCTTAATCTGTGGGATTTTTTTAATAGCAGAAGTAAGATTAGGGTTTCACCTTTGGCAACGTGTAATTGGACATATCAATGAAGAAGAAGGTCGATATGTTCAGCTTAGAAAAGAATGGGGTAAGAATGCTGATCGAAATTTCTTCTTTTTTTTTCAGTTTCAAGCTATTTCTAATGTATTGTTAGCAATTCCGTTTTTCATTATTACAGCAAACCCAAATCCAGAAATATCAATGATAGAATATATAGCTTTAGGCATTTGGTTTATTGCTTTTATTGGAGAAATGATGGCAGATCAACAGTTGGCTACTTTTAAGAAAAATCCGAATAATAAGGGGAAGGTATGCGATACAGGTTTATGGGCATATTCCAGACATCCAAATTATTTTTTTGAATGGGTAAGTTGGATGGCCTATTTCATCTTTGCTTTGGCTTCACCTTGGGGTCTTCTGGCCATTATCAGCCCTGCAATAATTTTATATTTATTATTAAAAGTTACTGGTGTTCCCAACAACGAAGAACAAAATTTACGCAGTAAACCTGTGGCATATAAAAAATATCAACAAACAACTAGCGCCTTTTTTCCTTGGGGGAAAAAAGTTGGGAGTTGAGCGTTTTGAGTTGGGAGTTCCTTCCCAGCAAAGCACTAAACCCCAAAGTCATAACTCAATATGTGGTACGATAAACTAATAGAACAAAACAAATTACCCGACTATCTCTTAAGAAAAGGAATTAGAAAACTGTTAAAGCAACGTTTAACTGATGAAACCTTAGGCGATGAAGAACTTCAGCAAGAGAAATTTAATGCTTTGGTTGAAGAATTAAAACAATCGCCAATTGCTGTAAATACTACTGATGCGAATGAACAACATTACGAATTACCTACTGAATTTTTTCAATATTGTTTAGGTAAAAACCTTAAATACAGTAGCGGCTATTGGAAACCAGGCGTAAAAGATATTGATACATCTGAAGATGATATGTTAGCTTTAACTTGCGAAAGAGCTGATTTGAAAAGTGGACAAAATGTGTTAGAGTTGGGATGTGGATGGGGTTCTTTGTCTTTATATATGTCTGCGAAATTTCCTAACAGTAAATTTACTGTGGTATCTAATTCTGTTACACAAAAGATTTTTATTGATGAAACCGCAAAGAAACGTGGCATTGAGAACTTAACTGTGCTTACTGCAGATATGAATACTTTTACCATAGCTGATACCTTTGATCGGATAGTTTCTGTGGAAATGTTTGAGCATATGCGCAATTATAAATTGCTATTAGCAAAAGTCGCATCTTTCTTAAAACCAGATGGTAAGCTCTTCGTGCATATTTTCACGCATAAAACATTGGCTTATAAATATGAAGTAATTGATGAGAGCGATTGGATGAGTAAGTACTTTTTTACTGGAGGAATTATGCCTTCAAACCATTTGTTTTACTATTTTAATGACAATTTAAAAATTACAAAAAACTGGGTAGTAAATGGAACAAACTATGGCAAAACTTCTGAGGCTTGGCTAAGTAATATGGACAAACATAAAGAACAAATTATGCCAATTTTAGCCAGAACTTATGGCAATGCCGATGCGGTAAAATGGTGGGTGTATTGGCGTTTGTTTTACATGGCTTGTGCCGAGCTGTTTAATTATAAGAACGGAAACGAATGGATGGTTAGCCATTACCTTTTTGAAAAAGTTTAAGGCTTAATATTTAAGATTTTTTCACCATGTTTCAAATCTCACATCTAACTTAATAATGCAAAAAATAGCAATAGTAGGAACCGGAATAGCAGGAATGGGTTGTGCTCATTTTTTACATCAAAAATATGATCTCACTTTATTTGAAGAATTAAATTACGTTGGTGGCCACACGAATACAGTAACGGTCGAAGAAGATGGTAAACCAATTTACATAGATACAGGTTTTATGGTTTTCAATTATGAAACATATCCAAATTTATGTGCGTTATTTAAAGAAATTGATGCACCTGTTAAAAAAACAGATATGTCTTTCAGTGTGCAATATTTGCCTAGTGGATTAGAATATTCTGGCTCTAGTATGCGCCATCTTTTTGCGCAAAAGCGAAATGTTTTTAATCCATCTTTTTTAAAAATGTTGATGCAAATTAACCGTTTCAATAAAGAAAGCGTTGCTATTTTAGACGATCCAAAGTATGCAAATTATTCGTTAGGGCAATATGTAAAAGAGTTCGGTTATAACGATGATATGGTTTGGAAATATTTAATTCCGATGAGTTCGGCAGTTTGGTCTACACCGATGGACCAGATATTAGATTTTCCAGCAGTTTCTTTAATTAGATTTTTTAAAAATCATGGTTTTTTGGGTTTAGATACACAACATCAATGGTATACTTTACACAATGGCAGTCAGGCTTACCGAGAAAAATTAATTGAGCCTTTTAAAGATAAAATTAGAATTAATACCAAAGTTATTTCAGTAGAAAGACTAGCCAACGGAAAAGTTTTGGTGAAAACTGAAAAAGGAGAAGAATTAGAATTTGATAAAGTGATAATGGCTAGTCATGCTAATCAAACATACGAACTTGTAAAGCAAAAAACTGAAAATGAAGAACGTTTGTTATCAAAGTTTAAATACCAACCAAATATTGCTATTTTACATACCGATAAAAAACAAATGCCAAAGAAAAAATTAGCTTGGAGCAGTTGGAATTATAGGGTAGAGCAGCAAGGAGATGTTTTAGTACCAAGTACTATTTATTGGATGAATAAATTACAAGGCGTATCAGAAAAAGTAGATTATTTTGTTTCTATTAATCCATCTTCTACTTTAGATAAAGTTAAAATTATTAAAGAAATAGCTTATGACCATCCATTATTTGATGTGCCAGCAATGCAAGCGCAAGAAGAATTATACAAATTAAATGAAACAGGGCCTGTTTATTATTGCGGAAGTTATTTTAAATATGGTTTCCATGAAGATGCATATAAAAGCGCTGTAGAATTATGTAAATTGTTATAATTCGTCATTGCGAGGAAGAATGACGAAGCAATCTATTTAGTAAGATAGATTGCTTCACTGCTTTCGCAAGGACGCTTAGAAAATAAAATGAACCTAACATCATCCATATATTCAGCCAAAGTTATGCATCATAGGTTAACACCTAAGAAGCACTCTTTCTGGTATAACATTTATATGTTTTATATAGATTTAGATGAGTTAGAAACCCTATCTAAAAAATTTCGCTGGTTGAGTTACAATCGTTTTAATCTATTCAACTTTAGAGATAAAGACCATTTACAACTAGAGCTGAAAGCTCAAAGCGGAAAGGCTAAAGCAGAAAAATCTCAAATCTCAGTAAAACAGCAAATCACTACTTACTTAAAATCTCACAATGTGGAGATTGGGAAAGGAAAAATTAAATTATTGACTAACCTTTCAGTATTAGGCTATAATTTTAATCCTGTTTCCTTTTATTTTTGTTTTGATGAAAATGAAAATCCACTTTGTGCAGTTGCAGAAATTAATAATACATATCATGAAATGAAAATGTTCTTTTTTGCTAAGGAAGATTTAACAAATAATGTATTTAAACAAAAAACTGAAAAGTTATTTTACGTATCGCCCTTTATAGATTTAGATACTTTTTTTGATTTTAATCTTTCCATTCCGAATGAAAAATTGGATATTAAAATAGACGACTATGATAAAGAAGGAAGTAGGTTTTTTATTAGTACTTTAAAGGGAGAAAGGAAGCTTCTAACAGATGCCAATATGCTTCGTTATTTCTTTTCAATACCTTTAATTCCGCTGCAGGTTATGGGCTTAATTCATTGGCAGGCCTTTAGATTGTGGTTAAAGAAAATTAAGTTTCATCCCAAGGCATCAAACCAAGAATTACAAAAAGACGTATATAAACCCTACAAACACTAATAATAATTTAAAATGTCACCTCTCACACTAACAAAATTTAAGCCTAGTTTTTATGAAAACACAGTGTTAACTGCGTTAAATAAGATGAATAAGGGTTTTTTGAATTTAAATTTACCTAGCGGAGAAACCTTCCAAATTGGAGATCCGAAATCTAATTTCTATGCAAATATTGAAGTTAAAAGTGATGATTTTTTTAAGTACTTAATCTTATACGGAGATATTGGCTTTGGGGAAGCTTATGTGAAAGGTTTTTGGGAAACGGAAAATATTACAAACGTTATAAAATGGGTAATTTTAAATATAGATAATGCACCTTCTGTTTCGGGTAGTAAAGTAAAAACTTTAGGTTTAAACATTTTTAAATGGTTTAACCGTATTTACCACAACAATCGCTCAAATAGCATTACAGGTTCGCAGAAAAATATAGCAGAGCATTATGATTTAAATAATGATTTCTTCGCTACTTTTTTAGATCAATCCATGACTTATTCGGCTGCATATTTTAAAACACCAGAATTAACTTTAGCCGAAGCTCAAGATGCTAAATATCGTCGCTTGTGCGAACAACTACATTTAAAAGAAACAGATCATGTATTAGAGATAGGAAGTGGTTGGGGTGCAAATGCCATATTTATGGCTCAAAATTATGGTTGTAAAGTTACTTCGGTAACCATTTCAAAAGAACAACAAAAGTTAGCTGAAGAAAGAGTAGCAGCTGCTGGATTGTCGAATAAAGTTGATATTATAATCAAAGATTACAGAAATATTGAAGGCGAATTTGATAAAATTGTTTCTGTAGAAATGTTAGAGGCTGTTGGACATAATTATTTGGAAACCTATTTCGCCAAATGTGCAGAAGTTTTAAAACCTAATGGAATTTTAGCCTTTCAAGTAATTACTAGTCCAGATAGTAGGTATCAAAGTTTACGTAGAGGTGTTGATTGGATACAAAAACATATTTTTCCAGGTTCTTTATTACCGTCAGTTGCTATAATTAATAAGGCCATCAATAATACTAGCGATTTAACTATGGTAGATTTAAAAGACCTAGGTTTAGATTATGCAAAAACCTTAAAGTTATGGTTTATTGAATTTAACCATAGTATAAATGAGGTGAAAGCATTAGGTTTCGATGATCAATTTATTCGCAAATGGAATTATTACTTAAACTATTGCGAAGCAGCATTTGAAATGAGAAATATCAATGTAATGCAAATGATTTACACGAGACCTAATACAATTGAAAGATAATTATACAAAAAATGGTCCGCATTGCTGCGAACCATTTTATTATTAAATTTTGTCTTCCTGACGTGTGCCGATTTTATATCGTTAGCTTGTCGAAGGACATCTAAAAACAGATTTCTCGTCGCTGCGCTCTGTCGAAATGACGAAAAACGCTCAACGAAAAACGACTATTTAAATCAAGTCCCTTTAAGGGGATTTAGGGGTTTAATCTCTTCTTCTACTGCCACCGCCACTAAACCTGCGGTTGCCACCACCAGCATTTGCACTAGCGGTGCTACCTGTATGATTTGGCTTTCTTGCGCCACTACCTTGAGGTTTCTTTTTAGCACCACTTAAGTTTGGCTCACGCTCACGAGGTTCACGTTGGTTGCCTTTTTTCTTGCCGCCACTTTTTGCTGTAGCAGCTGCAGAAAGTAAACTTTGCCAGCTCATCGCAAACGGATGCTCTTCATTTACCGGAATTTTTAAACCAATCAATTTCTCAATATCATCTAAAAATTCTTTCTCTTCGCCATCGCAAAAAGAATAAGCGATACCGCTTAAACCAGCTCTTCCGGTTCTACCAATACGGTGTACATAAGTTTCGGGAATGTTTGGCAATTCGTAGTTAATTACGTGTGCCAATTCATCAACATCAATACCACGAGCAGCAATATCAGTTGCCACTAAAACACGAGTTGTACGAGCTTTAAAGTTTGTTAATGCTCGCTGACGAGCATTTTGTGATTTATTTCCGTGAATAGCTTCTGCTTTGATATTGATTTTTATCAAATCTTTAACCACTTTATCCGCACCGTGTTTGGTACGTGTAAATACCAAAACAGTTTCAATTGCTTTGTCTTTTAACAAGTGAGCCAACAGACTTCTTTTGTCATTTTTCTCTACGTAATAAACAGCTTGCTGAATTTTTTCTGCAGTAGAAGAAACAGGAGTAACCTCAACTTTTACAGGGTTGGTTAATATCGTGCTCGATAGTTTTTGGATTTCTGTTGGCATGGTTGCCGAGAAAAACAAAGTCTGTCTTTTAGCAGGTAATTTGGCAATCACTTTTTTCACATCGTGGATAAAACCCATATCTAACATACGGTCCGCTTCATCCAGTACAAAAATTTCGATATCGCGTAAGTTTACAAAACCTTGATTCATTAAATCTAATAAACGACCAGGAGTGGCTACTAAAATATCAACACC
>JAIELS010000152.1 GCA_019752795.1 Sphingobacteriaceae bacterium | reverse complement strand
TTAATGGTATATGGAGAGTTTGTTCAAAGTCCGCAAGTAAATTTTGCTAAAGCATTAGCATCGATTTTACCAGCAAATTTAAATTGCACGTATTTTGTAAGCTCTGGAAGCGAGGCTGTAGAAGGCGCAATGAAATTAGCTAAAAGATATACAGGCAGAACTGAATTAATTGCTTGTAAAAACAGTTATCACGGCAGTACGCAAGGTGCTTTAAGCTTAATGGGCAACGAGGAATTTAAACAAGCCTATCGACCACTTTTACCCGATATTAAGTTCATAAATTATAATCATTTACCTGATTTAGAAAAAATTACTACGCAAACTGCGGGAGTCTTTATAGAAACAATTCAGGGCGAAGCTGGAATTAGAGTTGCTGATAAAAAATATTTTAAAGCATTAAGAGAAAAATGTACAAAAACAGGCACACTGTTAATTTTAGATGAAATACAATGCGGCTTCGGTAGAACTGGAAAAATGTTTGGTTTTGAGCATTTTGGTATCGTTCCTGATATATTACTTTTAGCCAAAGGTATTGGTGGAGGCATGCCTATTGGCGCCTTCATCAGTTCTTCACAAATAATGTCGGTATTTACAGATAATCCAATACTTGGTCATATTACAACTTTTGGCGGGCATCCTGTTAGTTGCGCAGCAGGATTAGCGACCTTAAATACAATTGTTGCTGAAAATATGGTAGCCGAAGTTGAAGAAAAAGGAGAATTATTTAAAAAACTATTAAAACACCCAGCTATTAAAGAAGTACGTGGAAAAGGTTTAATGTTAGCGGCAGAATTTGACAGTTATGATACCCTCAAAAAAATAATTGATGGCTGCATTGAAGATGGAATTATTACAGACTGGTTTTTACATTGCAGCAACTCTATGCGTATTGCACCGCCATTAATTATTACTAAAATGGAAATTGAAGAAGCTTGTAGAGTGATACTAAATAATATTAATCGAGTTGTATCTAAAAATTAGACTAGTTGCCAATCATGAAATAACAAACAATGAACTATTAAGTAATGAATGTATTAATTGTTGAAGACGAAAAGGCACTTGCTTTAGAAATGAATGAATTTTTAAGTAAGGAAGGTTACATTGTTGAGCATGCATGGAAAAAAGCATCAGCAGAGGAGAAAATATTTGTAAACAACTACGATTTTATTTTATTAGATTTAGGTTTACCAGACGGTGATGGCTTTGAAGTTTTAAAGCAACTAAAAAGCCTAAAAAATCGTGATGATGCCGTAATTATTTTAACTGCGAGAAGTGCAGTTGATGATAGAATTAAAGGTTTAGAACAAGGAGCAGACGATTACCTACCGAAACCTTTCTCTTTAAATGAGCTTTTAGCTCGCATGCATGCAATTATTCGCAGGAAGCATAAACTAGAAAAGAATGATATCAACATCCATGATTTTGTTTTAGATATACAAAATAGAACCGTTTCGTTTCAGAATGAAAGAATAGCTTTGACCAAAAAAGAATTCGAAATCTTTAATTATTTAGTGCTAAATAAAAACAGAGTAGTATCACGAATGAGCTTAACAGAACATGTTTGGGGAGATATTCTCGAAGTAAACTCAGACTCTAACTTTGTTGATGTACATGTGAAAAATTTACGTAAAAAACTAAGTCAATTTACTAAAACAGAATGGTTTGAAACTGTTAGAAGTATTGGATACAGGATTAACTTTTAACAACTATGAAGATAATATCTCATAGCTAAATTATGAACTTACAAGCAAAATTTGCCCTATATAACGCCATTACTAAAATAACGGTAATTTTGGTTTTAGGCTTAATTATTTTGCTTTCTCTAGAAACAATATCTTCAAACCATTTAGATGCCCGCTTAAAGAAAAAAAGATTAAAAGTAATCGAACACTTAAATGAGAAGGAGATAGATAGTTTAGTTAATAACCATCAATCATTTACAGATTATAACATCTTAAAAGAAGAATTTATTGTATTAACTGAAATTAAAAATGTTGGAAAAATAGACTCAACCATTACTTTTAATACAGATAGAAGAGAAATTGAGGGTGATGTAGAAATTTATCGAATCCTGAATGATCAATTTGAATTTAGCAATAAACGCTACAAATTAGAACTTGGTGAAACCATGACATCAATGGTAACTATTAAAAAAACGATACGATTTTACACGCTCATCGTATTAATTATTGCTTCACTTATTACCTTAATTACTGATTTTGCCTTTGCAAATTTTATACTCAAACCATTTTATAAAATAATTGATCAAAAAATTAATAAGGTTAATGACCCAACTCATTATAATTATACAAATATTCCCACTAATACTAAAGATTTTAAAATTTTAGATAATAGTATCAATTCATTAATGCGAAAAATTGCTGATTTATTTTTATTAGAAAAACAATTTATTGCCAACGTTTCTCACGAGTTACTTACCCCTATTTCTATTTTAAGTACTCGATTAGAGAATATTTTAGATTCGGAAAATTTAACATTAGAACATGAACAGAAAATTTTTGCAAGCTTAAAAACTTTAAATCGTTTAAAAATAATTATCAATAGCTTGCTTTTAATCTCTAAAGTAGAAAATGAGCAATACATTAAACAAGATGAGGTTTCTATAAAGCAAAAGTTAATTGATATTTATGAAGATTTAGAAGATCGGATTACTGACAAAGCAATCATTTACATCAATCATGTCAAAGAAGATTTCTCATTTATTGGCAATCAAGCGTTAATTCATACCCTTTTAATTAACATTATTAATAATGCGATTAAATACAATGTTAAAGGGGGAACAATTACACTTTCTGATGAAATTAAAGCAGAAAACTATATTTTAACTATTGCTGATACAGGTATAGGAATGGAAAAAGAAATTATCAGAAATGCCTTTAAACGTTTCGAAAGAGCCAATCCTGATAATGAAGAAAGTTTTGGATTAGGCTTAGCCATCGTAAATAGTATTGCTAAGTTTCACCAACTCAAAATCAACATACATTCAGAAATAAACAAAGGATCCATAATTCAAATTGAATTCCCAATCCTAAGAAACTTCATAAAAACTTCATAATCAAAAACCACATTTGAATAACAAAACATCAAAAGTGATTTCCGTTTTGTTATCTAAAAAATCATAGTACATTTTTAGTTTTACGTTTTAAGTCTTAGGTAAGCCTTTATGTACTCAAATACATAAAGGCTTTTTTAAAAATGCTTATCGTACTTAAGCTTACCTCATTTTTTGTCTTTTAATTAAATAAGACTGTAAAATATGATCAAAACCATCATTTATATCCGCATCTACCATATCAATTTTATATTGTGCACATTTTAAGGCTAATTCTTGTCTATAAACCTCCATTTGTTGTACATAAGTAGCTGCAACTTTTGAAGTATGTGCTTTTAAAACCATACCCGTTTCTAAATCAACAAACTCGTGTGGTCTATTCTCGAAATTAAAATCTACCTCTTTGTTTTTATCAGTCACATTAAAAATTACAACTTCATGCTTGTTAAATTTTAAATGTTGTAAAGAAGAAAATAAAGCTGAAATTCTATCTTCGTGGTGTACTGTTTGCAACATATCGCTAAACACTATAACCAATGATCTTTTGTGAATTAATTCTGCAACCTGATGTAATGCCGTTGCTAAATTAGTCTGAACATTCAATTTAGATGCTTGCAAAACCTGCTCTAAAGCTGCAAACAAATATTTTTGATGCACACTGGTAGATTTTGCTTGTGTATTTAAAGTTAACTGATCTGTAAAAAGACTTAAACCAAAAGCATCACGTTGTTTTTTTAACAAATAAATTAAACAAGCAGCACTTTGCACAGCGAAAGTTAATTTATTAAATTTATCATTAGGAAAATACATAGACGATGAGGTATCTATCACAAACTGACAGCGCAAATTTGTTTCCTCTTCATATCTTTTACTAAAAAGCTTGTCTGTTTTGGCAAATAATTTCCAATCTATATTTTTTACGCTATCGCCAGTATTATATAACCTATGCTCGGCAAATTCTACAGAAAATCCATGAAATGGACTTTTGTGTAAACCTGTAATAAAACCTTCTACAACTTGTTTAGCTAGTAATTCTAAATTGCTGCTTAAGTGTAAGGTTTCGTATTGGTTTGTGGTTGCCATAGCGTAAAGCTAATAAATTATTGGGGTTAGTTTATATTTGGTGTCCAACTTCGTCCTCCCTGTAAAAACGGGAATCATAAAACAGAAAGCAATTAATTAATCTTTCTAAAATAGATTTACATATAATATAAAACAAATTGAATAAAAAAGTCCGAACTCTTATAAAGAATTCGGACTTATATATGTTTAAAATATAAACTTTAGCTTAAAGAAAGCTTCGGACCTCGAAATGACGAGAGGAAGCTTTGGTCTTTCTGCTTTAGTCTCTAATTTTATAATTGTGCATCTAACTTACCAGCTAATACTGATTTTGGTACAGCACCAACTTGTTTATCTACAACCTCTCCATTTTTAAAGAACAATAAAGCTGGAATATTGCGAATACCAAATTGAGTTGAAATTTGAGGATTATTATCAACGTTAACTTTACCTACTAAAGCTTTTCCTTCATATTCTTTCGAAATCTCGTCTACAACTGGTCCAACCATGCGACATGGTCCACACCATTCTGCCCAAAAATCTACTAAAACTGGTTTATCTGATTTTAATACAAGCTCTTCAAAGTTTGCATCTGTTATTTCTAAAGCCATAACTTATAATTTTAATTTTATTTACAAATATATTATCAATTGTAATGCCATCAATAGCTTGCTGTCAATTTGACAATTTTACAACAACCTTTTTGCTTTAAGATTGCTTCGTACCTCGCAATGACGATTACATTAGTTTAACCTATAATGTACCTCATTCAATTTTTTCAACTGTTCTAAAAACTGATTATTTGGATTAATTTTTAAAGATTTAGATGGTAATTCTAACTTTAAATTTTGTTCTCTATCAAAAACTTCAAAATTCAACTTACAATTGTGATGTTCATTATTTTCCTTGTTCTCATCCAAAATTTCATCAATTTTCTGCATCAACTCATCATTTATTGCATCAATTGAAACTTGAATAGTAATACATTTCGTCAGTTTATCACGTAACTCTGACAGTAAATCTATCGACGTAACTTTAAATTCCCAATCGCCTTCTTTTCTAAATCTTTCTCCAACTTTACCTCTAATTTGCAAAAAATATCCTTCTGTTAAAAATTGTTTAAATTTTAAAAAATCATCCCCAAATAAAGCAATTTCACAGCTATCATCGTAATCTTCAAAAACAAAAGTACCAAAAGGTTTACCTGTTTTAGTAATTCGTTGCGAAGCTAAAACTACTAACCCACCTACTACTAAATCTCTATTTTTAATCCCATCAAATTCCGCCAAAATATCTTCATTGGTATCTCCTGTACGAATTTTATTCACTACACTTAAATGTCTAACCGAGTGCTGGCAATAATGGTTCAATTCAAAGCGATAATCATCTAAAGGGTGCCCAGATAAGAAAATCCCTATTGCATCTTTTTCGTATTTTAAGCGGTCAATTAATCCCCATTCTGGAGAAACTGGAAAAGATGGCTCTAAGATTAAGTCTGCTTTTGAACCACCAAATAACGAAGATTGAGCCGTATTTTGGTTATTCTGAAAATCATTCGCATATTTTATGAGCTTTTCAATCCCATTCATTTTATCATTAGGACCAATATAAAAATATTGTGCCCTATGAAAATCAAAAGCATCAAAAGCTCCACTATAAACAAAACTTTCGTAAGCTTTTTTATTTACGGTGCGTGTATTAGATCTTTTTGCAAATTCAAAAACAGATGGGTATGGTCCATTTTCTAAGCGTTCTTCAATAATACTTTCAACAGCTTTCTCTCCTACTCCTTTTACCGCAGATAAACCAAAACGAATTTCTCCTTTGGCATTTACAGAAAACTTTAAATCAGATTCGTTAACATCTGGACCCAAAACGGTAACGCCCATTTGCCTACATTCTTCCATAAAGAAAGCTACTTGTTTAATGTCGCTCATGTTGTTAGAAAGCACTGCAGCCATATATTCTGCAGGATAATTCGCTTTTAAATAAGCCGTTTGGTATGCAATCCAGGCATAACAAGTAGAGTGAGATTTGTTAAACGCATACTCGGCAAAAGCTTCCCAATCTTTCCAAATTTTCTCTAAAACAACCGCATCATGCCCTTTCGCTGAAGCTTGTTTAATAAATTGAGGTTTCATTTTATCCAAGACATCGCGTTGTTTTTTACCCATTGCCTTACGCAAAACATCGGCTTCACCTTTAGTAAAATCAGCTAATTTCTGCGATAAAAGCATTACCTGTTCTTGGTAAACGGTAATTCCATAGGTCTCTTTCAGTAATTCTTCACAAGCTTCTAAATCATATTTAATTTCTTCTTCTCCATTTTTACGTTTAACAAAACTTGGAATATAAGCCATTGGACCTGGACGATATAATGCATTCATAGCAATTAAATCACCAAAAACTGTAGGTTTTAATTCCTTCATGTACTTTTGCATACCAGGGCTCTCATATTGAAAAATACCAATGGTTTCGCCACGTTGAAAAAGCTCGTAAGTTTTTACATCATCTATCGGAAAAGCATCTGGATCTAAATCAATATTATGTCTCTTTTTAACTAATTTAACCGTATCCTTAATTAGGGTTAATGTTTTTAACCCCAAAAAATCCATTTTTAATAAGCCCGCACTTTCAACTACCGAGTTATCAAATTGGGTAACATATAAATCAGAATCCTTTGCAGTTGCAACAGGAACAAACTTGGTAATGTCATCTGGCGTAATAATTACACCACAAGCGTGAATACCAGTATTTCTCAATGACCCCTCTAAAATAATTGCTTGCTCAATAGTTTCGGCACTTAAATTTTTGGCGGCTGCCATTGCTTTAAGTTCAATTATCTTCTCATATTCATCTGGTCGCAAAGCGGCTTTTAACGTCTTTTCATCCAGATTAAATATTTTTGCCAACTTCATATTTGGAATAAGCTTAGCAATTTTATCCGCTTCGAAAAGAGGTAAATCTAAAACTCTAGCGGTATCTCTAATAGAAGATTTTGCAGCCATTGTACCATAAGTGATAATCTGTGCAACTTGACTAGAGCCATATTTATCAATTACGTATTCCATTACACGGCCACGACCTTCATCATCAAAGTCAATATCAATATCGGGCATGGAAACACGATCTGGATTTAAGAAACGCTCAAAAAGTAAATCGTATTTTAAGGGATCAATATTTGTAATCCATAAACAATAAGCAACCACAGAGCCCGCTGCAGAACCACGACCTGGACCAACAGAAACATCACGTCTTCGAGCTTCAGCAATAAAATCTTGTACAATTAAGAAATAACCAGGATAGCCAGTTTTCTCGATTGTAGCCAACTCAAAATCTAAACGTTCAATAATTTCTTCGGTAAGTATATCGTATCTTTTCTTTGCACCTTCATAAGTTAGGTGTCTTAAATATTTATTTTCACCTCGTTTACCTCCATCAACCTTATCTTCTTCTACTAAAAACTCCTCAGGAATAGCAAATTTTGGCAGTAAAACTTCGCGAGCCAATTCGTATGATTCTATCTTATCCACAATTTCTTGTGTACTTAAAATTGCTTCAGGTAAATCAGCAAAAAGTGCTTTCATTTCATCAGCAGATTTGAAATAATATTCTTGATTTGGCAAACCATATCGGTAACCACGTCCGCGACCTATTGGAGTTGCTTGTTTTTCTGCATCCTTTACACACAATAAAATATCGTGAGCATTTGCATCTTTTTTATTGATGTAATACGTATTATTGGTAGCTACTAATTTAACATTGTGTTTAGCTGCTAAAGTTATCAAGTCTTTATTTACACGGTCTTCATTTTCTTGCCCATGGCGCATTACTTCTATGTAGAAATCTTCACCAAACTGTGTCTTCCAATAAATTAATGCTTCTTCTGCTTGTTTTTCTCCTAAGTTTAATAATTTACTGGCAACTTCACCATATAAATTACCAGAAAGCACAATAATATCGCTTTTGTATTGTTCAATGACATCTCTATCAATACGAGGAACGTAATAAAACCCTTTTGTATAAGCGATAGAAGACATTTTAGCCAAATTATGATAGCCATTTTTGTTCTTTGCTAAAAATACGACTTGATACCCATCGTCCTTTTTATTTTTATCTAAATGATTTTCACATACAAAAAACTCTACACCAACAATTGGTTTAATAATTTGTGCTTTAGGTTCTTCTCCGTTTGCTAATGCTATTTCATTCTTGGCTTTTGCCTCTTTGTTATGCTTACCAACACTACTCACAAAATGGAAAGCACCCATCATATTCGCATGATCTGTCATTGCAACTGCAGACATATTATGAGCCGCTGCGGCTTTAACTAAGTCGGGCACGCTAATGGTACTTTGTAAAACTGAAAACTGCGTATGGTTATGTAAATGCACAAAACTAGCGTTAGCCAACTCTGCTTTATTACCAGCTAAAGTTTGTTTTGAAATTCCACTTGGTTCAACGGCTGTTTGTCGTCTTCTAATTTCTTCAGAAGCTGATTTTAAATTAACATGCTCAATACCAAAAGACCCAATACTACCTGTGTTTATTTCTTTAAAACGTAAGAAATAATCAGTATCTACTTGTAACTCTTCCTTTTTAAAAACTTTTAGTTTAATTAACTCTAAAAAACAACGAGTGGTTGCTTCTACATCGGCAGTTGCATTGTGCGCCTCAGCAAATGGAACACCAAACAGATATTGATGCAATTCTGTTAGCGTTGGTAATTTAAACCTCCCTCCTCTACCACCAGGAATTTTTAATAAGTCTGCTGTAACTTCTGTACAAGTATCCAAAACAGGCATATTCGCCATTGGGCTTTCTACACCCATGCGATAAAACTCACAGCCCATAATATTAACATCGAAGCCTAAATTTTGTCCAACAATAAATTTAGCTTTACCAAGTGCAATATTAAATTTCTCTAAAACTTCCGCTAGTTCTATACCTTGTTCTTCAGCCAATTCGGTAGAAATTCCATGAATTCGTTCTGCGTCATACGGAATATTAAAACCCTCTGGCTTGACCAAATAATCTTGGTGTTCAATCATTACGCCCATTTCATCATGCAATTGCCAAGCAATTTGTATACAACGAGGCCAATTATCCGTATCGGTTATTGGGGCATTAAAATTACGGGGTAAACCTGTGGTCTCGGTATCAAAAATTAAATACATAAAGGGGAAATGTTGGAAATCAAAAATAATGATTTTAATAACGAGGTGTGTCAGTAAATTATCAACATCTAAACCATATCATAATTGTCTAGGAGCGAAACAACCGCAGCAATAACCTTCATGAAATTTTGTTCTTAAATAATTTTTAGAAAAGCAAGAATAAGAACTTTTTTTAAAAAAAATCCATCTCTGCTTTTTGGCACAAGTTTTTTGTGAATGTAACGTTTAGCCTGTCGACGCATCTACCATTAAAACGCTTTTCCCGTCAATCAGGTTTAGAGAATAAAAGCCTATAAAAAAGATAGTTGTAGTAGTCGTTAATAAAACTACTAAGAAAAGCTCAGGAGCGATGCAACCAAAAAGCACAATCTATTTCAAAAATCGAAAAATTAAAAGAGCTATCAATGCTAGACAAAATAATTAAATTCATTACTAAAAACAGCAATTTAAATAATAAAAAACAGCAATTTAAGATATTAAAATTGCCGTTCTTTATAAAAATAGATAGACTTTTATCTAATAAAAATCTATTTTAATTCTTTCAAAACTTTTAGAAGCACGTTTGCTGCTTCTTCTGATGAACCAGGATTTTGACCTGTAATTAAAAGTCCGTCTTTTTTAACATAAGAGCCCCAATCAGGTCCCTTGCTATAATTACCACCTAGTTTTTTAAATTCATCTTCTAACAAGAAAGGAACAACATCTGTTAATTCAACTGCCTCTTCTTCAGAATTTGAAAATCCGGTAACTGCTTTGCCTTCAACAAGAGGGCTTCCATCAGCATTCTTAACCTTAATTAGCGCTCCTGGCGCATGGCAGACCATTGCAACTGGTTTATTTGAACTTAAAAACTCTTGAATTAGCGTTATTGATTTTTCATCATTTGCCAAATCCCATAATGGTCCGTGTCCTCCCGGGTAAAAAACTGCATCGAAATCTTTTTCATTTATTTCAGATAATTTAACACTTTGACTAAGTTTTTCTTTTAAATCTGTATCATTTTTAAATCTCTTAGTAGCATCGGTTTGTGCATCAGGCTCATCACTTTTTGGATCAATTGGTGGCTGACCGCCTTTAGGTGATGCAATCGTCAAATTTACACCTGCATCAGCCAAAACATAATAAGGGGCTGCAAATTCTTCGATCCAAAAACCAGTTTTCTTACCTGTGTTACCCAATTGGCTATGGGAAGTTAATACTATTAATACTTTCATTTTAATGTTATTTTTATTTTCAATAAACAATACAGTATTTCTATACTTATTGTTCTAATTAAAATTAACTATTACAAATTTTTGATTATTTATTAATGCTCCTGACTTACCAAACTTCCAGTATCGTAACCCTTTATTCTACATCGCTCTATAATCTCTTTTAATAATTCCGAATCCATTTTAGCTTCACGAGCCATGATAAATAAGTATTTTTCTTTAGGGTGCCCAACAACTACATAGCTGTAATCATCAGCAAGTTCAATAACCCAGTATCCAATTTTAAAAGGCCATAAAAATTGAGCTTTCATATCTCCATCTACCTTTTCTTTATCAAAAAATAATTTTGAAGTAATTGAATTTTCTACTTTCTCACCTTCTTTATGATAAGTAGTTAAAACATCAAAGTGCTCATCATCTATTAAAGTGTAAACTTCAATTGTTTGCTTCCAATTTTTATCCATTAAAGTCGGAATAGAGTATAAAGAATACCATTTTCCCGAAAATTTATGGTGGTCTAGATGATTGATTGGTTTGTTTTCCATAATTGATAATTCTATTATTTAACCATCTATAATGGAAAAGGTTTTAAAGAAAATGTAAACTAATTATCATAACCTTAATAAATTTCGCAAAGCATTTGGGTAAGCTAATGCATTTCTTTAACTTGGCATTGAAAAAAATAATTCAATTAAAATGAAAATAACGGTAGTAGGTGCTGGCGCTGTTGGCGCAACATGTGCAGATAACATTGCAAGAAAAGAATTAGCAGAAGAACTAGTATTGCTAGACATTAAAGAAGGCTTTGCAGAAGGTAAAGCAATTGACATGATGCAAACTGCAACTTTATTAGGTTTCGACACTAAAATTAAAGGTGTAACTAACGATTATAGTCAAACCGCTGGTTCTGCTGTTGCTGTAATTACTTCGGGTTTACCTCGTAAACCAGGGATGACTCGTGAAGAATTAATCGGCATTAATGCCGGTATAGTAAAAGGTGTAGCTGAAAATATTTTAAAATACTCTCCTGATGCAATTATCATCGTAATTAGTAATCCTATGGATACGATGACTTATTTGGCATTAAAATCTTTAGGCTTACCAAAAAATCGCATTATTGGAATGGGCGGAACTTTAGATAGTTCTCGTTTCAAATATTATTTAAGCGTTGCGTTAGGCTGTAATGCTAATGATTTACAGGGGTTTGTAATTGGTGGACATGGTGACACTACAATGATACCATTAACTCGTTATGCAACTTACCAAAGCTTGCCAGTTAGCGAATTGTTAGATGAAGCTACTTTAGCAAAAGTTGCAGCTGACACTATGGTTGGTGGCGCTACTTTAACAGGTTTATTGGGTACTTCTGCTTGGTATGCTCCAGGCGCTGCAGGAGCAGCTTTAGTTGAAGCTATTGTACGTGATGAGAAAAAATTATTTACTTGCTGTGTTGCTCTAGATGGAGAATATGGTCAAAAAGACATCTGTTTAGGTGTTCCAGTTATAGTAGGTAAAAATGGTTGGGAGAGAATCATCGACTATAAACTAAATGCCGAAGAGCAAGCTGCTTTTAACAAAAGTGCCGATGCTGTTCGTAACATGAATAGTGTATTAGCTGAAATGAAATTGGTATAATTGGTTAACTGAAAAAACTGGTTATTTGCTTAATTGTTATGACACAGTTCAACTATTAAGCAATTAACCCATTAACCTTTAAAATGAGAACAATCACTGTTCCCTTAATTTTAATAAACTTACAAGACGACGGTTTCCACCTATTGGTGGAAATTGTTGTTTTTGGCGAAAAATTATTTGCTGTTTTAGATACTGGAGCTTCGAGATCTGTGTTTGATAAAACATTAATGGAAAAGAACATTGAGGGAATTACAATTAGTGAGGAAACTCAAGCAGCCACAATATTTAGCACATCCGTAACCCTAACTGGGATAATCCCATTATTAAAAATTGGGAGTTTAACTTTAAAAAATTATTCAGCTGTTGCTTTAGACTTACAAGCTGTTACTGATACTTATTTAAGCTTAGGTCATCCCCCAATTGCAGCTATTATTGGAGGTGACATTCTAATGCAATACAAAGCAAAAATTGATTATCAGAAAAAACAAGTTCGATTTTATGAATAAAGTATAATGAATAGTTTAAAAATTTTATTTATTGTATTACTCAATTGTACATCAGCTTTAGCTCAGGATATTAAAATAATTGACAAGCCAATTATATACGATTCCACACGTTTTAAACTTTCTTTACAATATCTAAAAGAAAGACATGGAATTATTAAAACCGAACCAAAAATAGAACCGATAATGATTGTATTGCATTGGACGGAAGCTAAAACAATGAGCTCAACCTTCAATACGTTTAATCAGCCAACCCTAAATGGAGACAGAAAAGCTATTGCAGGAGCAAGCAATTTAAATGTATCTTCTCAATTTTTAATTGATAGAGATGGTTCTATTTATCGTTTAATGCCTGAAAACAATTTTGCACGACATGTTATTGGTTTAAATTATTGTGCAATTGGTGTAGAAAATGTTGGCGGTAATGATTTTCCTTTAACAGATGCTCAATTATTAGCTAATGAAGAACTAGTACGATACTTAACTAATAAGTACAGCATTAAATATCTAATAGGGCACTATGAGTATACATTGTTTAAAAATAGTGCAATTTGGAAAGAAACAGACCCAAATTACCAAACAATCAAAGATGATCCAGGTATTAGTTTTATGCAAAAAATAAGATTTGATCTTAAAGATTTAAATTTAAAATCTGCACCAAACAAATAATTATCAAGTAAAAGTATGTCACTATATTCTTTAATAGATTTAGTTAAAATCACATCTAAGTTAAATCTACTTGAAAAAACCTCAAAAATACACAGAAAAGATGTTGTGGGTAAATAATTACCCAATACTACACATTCAAATAAAATTTGATTTCTTAAACACTACGAAAACTATTTTTAAAATAAATAGTTAACAATTTACAAATCAATAATATACAATTAATTTAATTTAATCATTAGTTAATTGGAAGACATTTTGCATTGTAGAATTCATAACACTAAAAATTATGAAAAACTCAATTCTACTTATTGTCTTTACTTTATCTTTTAGCTTTACACAAGCAAAATCGAATAATTTTTCTTTACTAAACGGAAATTTAATAACAAAAGTAAACAACAAAAAAGATCCATCTTTTTATATTAACGATAGAGCAAAATCAATAAATAACTTAACTGAAAATCTTTCCGAACCTTCAATTTATAATTTATCTTCAAAAAATAATCAAACTACAAGCATAAGCATTGAAGGTCTTACACTTTTTAAATCAAATAATAAATATGGTTTTAAAGATAAAAAAGGAAATACCGTTGTTCCTGCAACCTATGATTTTGCAGATGTTTTTTCCAATGATAGAGCAATTGTAGGATTAAATAACAAATATGGACTTATCGATAAAAAAGGAAATATTATCGTTCCTTTAGTTTATGATAGAATATCAGCATTTACAAATGGTAATGCTATAGTTACTTTAAATAACAAGAGTGGTTTTATTAAAGAAAATGGCGAAATAATTGTCCCTATCATTTATGATGATGCGATGTATTTCTCAGAAGGTAAGGCATCAGTTAAATTAGACAAAAAATGGGGATTTGTTAATTTGAATGGAAAAGTTGTAATTCCATTTTTATACGATTGGCCTTCTATTTTTAAAAATGGTTTTACAAGAGTAAAATTAAATGAG
>JAIELS010000176.1 GCA_019752795.1 Sphingobacteriaceae bacterium | reverse complement strand
ATTTGCCATTTTTTTTTATGTTATATTGGTTGATTGATTTTCTATTTTTTCTTT
The DNA here is from genome assembly GCA_019752795.1 of Sphingobacteriaceae bacterium. Taxonomy (GTDB): domain Bacteria; phylum Bacteroidota; class Bacteroidia; order Sphingobacteriales; family Sphingobacteriaceae; genus Pedobacter. The sequence continues at coordinate 14,240 of JAIELS010000176.1, read as the reverse complement.
GTATGAGCGTTGTCGAAGGATTTGAAAATGTTTGTCAGTAGCATTTGGCTTCTTAAGTCCTGCTATTCGTTTCTCCCGAAGAAAAATCGGGATCCACTGCTATCAGGTTTATTTAACTCACTTTCTCCGTCATCTCGACCGTAGTGGAGAGATCTTTAAAGATTTCTCCATTTCGCAACGCTCCAGTCGAAATGACGAATCGGCTCTACATGGTAAACACCTTTTGACCTTTGTCTAAATATTCATTCTCAATTACATCTACTCCAGGTTCTACACGCTCAAATTCTCTAAGTTTCTTGTTAAAACCTTCACTATCCTTAATGATGGCAACTCTTGCACTTCGCACAAATTCAATTAAACCGTAGGGTTGTAAAACTTCAATCAATTTGTCAGTTTCTTCTCTATGACCTGTGGTTTCAAAAACTGTATAATCTTTTCTAATTACCACAACACGTGCACCGTGTTCGCGAAGTAAACGTTCTACTAAAACCTTTTCAGCTATCTCATCAGTAGGTACTTTATAAAGTGCCATTTCTTGCCAAATGATATGTTCATTAGTGTTGTAATACACTTTTAAAACTTCGATCTGTTTTTCAATTTGACGACATAATTTTCTAATTACATCTTCTGTTTCATCAATAACAATATTGAAACGATGGATATGTTCAATTTCTGATGGAGATACATTTAGGCTATCTATATTAATTTTTCTACGTGAAAAAATGATAGCAATCCGATTTAACAAACCAATTTGATTTTCGGTGTAAACGGTTATGGTAAACTCTTGTTTGTTATTTTCTGTAGTCATAGTAACAATCTTTATTTATAAATTCCCCCTTCAGGGGGATAGGGGGGTTACTTTAATCTAATTTCGCTAACACTACAACCTTGTGGTACCATTGGGAAAACATTATTTTCTTTGGTGACCATAACTTCTAATAAGTAAGACCCTTTATGATTAAGCATTTCTTCCAAAGAGCTTACTAAATCATTGCGCTCAGCAACTCTTTTGCCAGCGATATAATATGATTCGGCTAGTTTTACAAAATCTGGACTGGTTATGTCTACAAACGAATAGCGCTTATCATTAAATAGCTCTTGCCATTGGCGAACCATACCTAAGAATCTGTTATTTAAAATCATGATTTTAACATCAATTCCGCTTTGCATGATAGTTCCTAATTCTTGTAGTGTCATTTGGAAACCGCCATCGCCGATTACGGCAACTACAGTTTTATCTAATGCGCCAAATTTTGCACCAATGGCTGCGGGTAGACCAAAACCCATTGTGCCTAAACCACCAGAAGTAATATTGCTACGCGTATTGTTAAATTGACCATACCTGCATGCTACCATTTGGTGCTGACCAACATCACTAACGATAATAGCTTCACCTTTGGTTAAAATATTTAGTTGATGAATTACTTCACCCATGGTTAATTCGCCATTAGTTGGGTTTAGCTCATTGTGGATCACTTCATCAATTTCTGCTTTAGTGTAGGTTCTAAACTTCGCTAACCAATCTTTATGTTTTCTCTCTTCAACTAATTCAGTTAATAAGGGTAAAGTATCTTTACAGTCGCCCCAAACAGGAACTGTTGCTTTTACATTTTTATCTATCTCTGCAGGATCAATATCCAAATGGATCAACTTTGCTTGTTTTGCATATTTGTCTAAACGACCAGTTACACGGTCATCAAAACGCATTCCGATAGCAATTAAAACATCACATTCATTGGTTAAAACATTTGGGCCATAATTACCATGCATGCCTAGCATACCAACATTTAGTTCGTGGTCAGTAGGTATGGCGCCAGCCCCCAAAATTGTCCATGCAGCTGGAATTCCAGTTTTTTCTACAAAAGTTTTGAATTCTTTTTCGGCTTTGCCTAATAAAACTCCTTGTCCGAATAAAATAAATGGTCTTTTGGCATTGTTGATTAGTTTAGCTGCTTCAACAATGTATTCTTTACGAATATTTGGCTTTGGTCTATAACTACGGATGTGTGTACAAGGAATATAACCCTCATAATTGAATAATTGTAATTGAGCATTTTTAGTAATGTCAATTAATACCGGTCCAGGTCTACCGGTGCGGGCAATGTAAAATGCTTTAGCCAAAACACTAGGAATTTCTTTAGCGTCAGTAATCTGATAATTCCATTTGGTAACAGGAGTGGTAATATTTATTACATCTGTTTCTTGAAAAGCGTCGGTGCCTAATAAATGAGCAAAAACCTGCCCGGTAATGCAAACTAACGGTGTACTATCTATTTGTGCATCTGCTAAACCAGTTACTAAATTTGTTGCACCTGGACCGCTGGTTGCGAAAACTACACCAACTTTACCTGAACTACGAGCGTAACCTTGACCAGCATGAATACCACCTTGCTCATGACGAACTAAAATATGTTGAAGCTTTTCTTTATAGTCATAAATTGCATCGTAAATTGGCATAATTGCACCACCTGGATATCCGAAAATTACATCAGTACCTTCTGCAATTAATCCTTCTAATAATGCTACAGAACCACTAACCTCTACAGAGGCTTTTGTTTCTGATTGATTTTCTACTTCTTTTTCTGCTGTTTCCATTTTTTAAGCTTCGTCGGTTACGCAGCCTTCTGCGGCTGTGGTTACTGTTTTAGCATATTTGTACAATACACCTTTTTTAACTTTTAATGATGGCTGTTGCCATTTTTCTTTTCTTTTCGCAATTTCTTCTGCACTAACTTTTAAGGTTATGCTATTTGATTTTGCACTAATTTCAATTCTGTCTTCATCTTCTACAAATGCGATTAAACCGCCGTTAAAATATTCTGGAGTAATGTGTCCAACTACAAATCCATGGGTGCCACCACTAAATCTTCCATCAGTTATAAGCGCAACACTACTTCCTAAACCAGCACCATAAATGGCGGAAGTTGGTTTAAGCATTTCGGGCATTCCAGGGGCGCCTTTAGGGCCAACATCTCTTATTACTACCACATCTCCGGCTTTTACTCTTCCGCTAGAAATACCTTCGATTAATTCAAATTCGCCGTTAAATACTCTGGCAGGACCTTCGAAAAATTCGCCTTCTTTTCCACTTATTTTGGCAACGCTACCACCTTCTGCTAAGTTTCCGTACAAGATTTGTAAATGGCCAGTAGCTTTGATAGGGTTTTCAGCTGGTCTTATGATGTGCTGTTCTTTGAAATTTAATTCTGGAATCGTTTCTAAGTTTTCTGCGATAGTTTTTCCAGTGACAGTTAAACAATCTCCATGTAACCAACCTTTTTGAAGTAAATACTTCATTACTGCTGGTACTCCACCAATTTTATGTAAATCTTCCATCATGTATTTGCCACTTGGTTTCATGTCAGCCAATACTGGAATGCGATCACTTATAGACTGGAAATCATCTTGTGTTAATGGAACATCCACACTTTTAGCCATTGCAATTAAATGTATAACTGCATTGGTAGAACCACCCAATACCATAATCGTAACAATTGCATTTTCAAATGCTTTGCGAGTCATAATATCACTAGGTTTGATATCCTTTTCTAATAATACTTTTATCGCTTTGCCAGCTGCAATACATTCTGCTTGTTTCTCCTCACTTAATGCAGGGTTTGATGAAGAATAGGGTAAGCTCATTCCCAAAGCTTCAATAGCTGCTGCCATTGTATTTGCCGTATAAATTCCGCCACAAGCACCAGCACCAGGACAAGCATGTTTAATGATTTCTTTAAAATCTATCTCATCAATTTGACCAGCTATTTTTTTTCCTAAAGCTTCAAATGCTGAAACAATATTCAAGTCCTCTCCATTAAAATGGCCAGGCTTAATTGTTCCGCCATAAACCATAATAGACGGACGATTTAATCGACCCATTGCCATCACAGAACCTGGCATATTTTTATCACAACCTGGTATGGTAATTAAACCATCGTAGTATTGTCCGCCGCAAACTGCTTCAATAGAATCAGCAATAATATCTCTGCTTACCAAAGAATATCGCATCCCAGGCGTGCCATTACTCATGCCATCGCTAACACCAATTGTATTGAAAATCAATCCTACTAAATCATTTTCCCAAACACCTTTTTTAACAATTTTAGCCAAGTCGTTAAGGTGCATATTGCAAGTATTACCATCATAACCCATGCTTGCGATGCCAACTTGAGCTTTTTGCATATCATTATCCGTTAAGCCAATACCATAAAGCATGGCTTGTGCTGCGGGTTGGGTAAGGTCTTGTGTAAATGTTTTACTGTATTTATTGATTTCGGTCATGTCGTTAGTTGATTAGTTCAATTGATTATTGGTGTTATATCTAAATAATCACTTCATAATTCACTTTTTCAAGCACTAAATTTTTATATGCACGTTGTATCGTATAACCAATACTGTCACTCCATCTTTGTCGGTAAACAGTATCATCTATGGTGTGTATACCTATAATTTCTGCTGCAGTACCACAGAAAAAAGCATTGTCTGCGTTTTTAAGTTCATCAACGCTAATTGTTTTTTCAACAACCTCAATGTCAAGTATTTTGCAAAGTTCAATTACAGTTGCACGGGTAATTCCGGCTAAAATATTTCCCAATGCAGGAGTAAATAACTTACCATCTTTTTCAATGAAGATGTTTGCTCCAGGACCTTCGGCTACATTTTCATTCATATCTAGCAACAAAGCTTCATCAAAACCTCTTTTTTTAGCATCTGTAGTGGCTAAAATTGAGTTTATATAGTGTCCACTGATCTTTGCTTCAACAAAAGTTGATTTAGGATTAGGTCTTTGAAAAGGTGAGACACAAACTTTCAATTGTTTTTCGCCTAAGTAAGCACCCCATTCCCAAGCACATATCATGATGTTTGCTTTATCTGGCGCAACCAATGTCATATTAGGTTCGCAGTAAATAAGCGGACGGATATATGCATCTTTTAGGTTGTTTTTTTCCAACAGGCTGTAAGTCATTTTGATTAGCTCTTTATTGTCCCAATTGTAAGGTATACCGACTAATTCACAAGATCTTTTAAGTCGATCAAAGTGTTCTTTGGCTTTAAAAATTCTAGTAGCATTATGCGTTTTATAGGCTCTAATACCTTCAAAAGCAGCTAAGCCATAATGTAAAGATTGGCCATAAAGATCAGTTTGTGCTGTGGAAGCTTTAACGAAAGTTCCATTTAAATAAATTAGCGTGTTAGCGTTGTAGTATTGCATTTTAATTTTCTTTATTTATAAAAAAAGCGCCCCGAATATCGGGGCGCTTTTCATTTTTTGAGTATTTAATTCATTTTATAGCGGCCCCTGCTGTTTACCTAGTAACAGAATAATAATCGCAATAATAATCACTTGCACAGTCGGTAAAGACGGCACTGAGGTGTTGCTGTTATAGTTATTAGAATAAGGGTTGTACATTGTCATTGTTTTATAATTTCAAATGTATGTGATGGCTTATAAACTATCAATAGCAAAATGAAAATAAATGAAAAAAAATTTAATTTTGTTTTTTACTTAATTTAAGTATAAAATATGTTATGATATCTATATTTCAATTTATATGTTGTATTAAATAGACTAAATATTAAAACGGTATTTGGTATACTTATTATGCTTGCATTGTAAATTGGTAATTTTCTGCTTAAAAATTGAAAATCAATCTCTTTTTAAAAAATTAGCGCTTTGATTTAATTTTTACTGCAGCTAATTTTCTTTACTTTTTTTGTTAATTCTGTAAGCGGCAATCATAAAAATAAACATCCAGAAAACTGCATATTCTTTATCTTCAACATTCGGGATGATGTAATAAGCAATGTAAGCCAAAACGGAAACAGCTGTCATCGAGTTTAATGTTAAAATCTTCTTTTTAAGCTATCTTTTAAAGATATAGTATTATAAATTAATTATAATGTCTCTTGCCAGTTCTTCTCCATTAGATGAGGAAGAAATTTTGTGCACAAAAAAAGGCCGATGATTACATCGGCCTTAAATTTCTAATATTTTAAATGTACCTATGCCACTACTGCTTCAGCTAAAACAATAATTTTATTATCCAGTACTTCAACTACTCCACCTTTAATGTTAAAGGTTTCTGTTCCAGTATTTGCTTTTACAATTACGGGACCATCTTCTAATGTAGAGATAATAGGAGCATGGTCTTTCAAAATCTGAAAAGAACCCAAAGTTCCTGGTACAGTAACTGCTGTTACTTCGCCTTCGAAAACTTTTTTATCTGGAGTTAATATTTCTAAAGTCATTCTTTTAGTAGTTAGTATTTAGTAGTTAGTAATAAGACTAATCCACTAAATGAATTAAATAATTAGTACTTACTATATAGAAATTTATCTAAATACTAAGTACTAACTACTATATACTAGTTTGATTCTGCTAATAATTTTTTACCTTTTTCAATAGCTTCTTCAATGCTACCTACTAAGTTAAATGCAGCCTCAGGATATTCATCAACCTCTCCATCCATAATCATGTTAAACCCTTTGATGGTATCTTTAATGTCAACCAAAACTCCTTTTAAGCCTGTAAATTGCTCAGCTACATGGAAAGGTTGAGATAAGAAACGTTGTACACGACGAGCTCTAGATACTACTAATTTATCTTCCTCAGATAATTCGTCCATACCTAAAATCGCGATGATATCTTGTAATTCTTTATAACGTTGTAAAGTTTCTTTCACACGTTGAGCTGTGTTGTAATGCTCATCGCCTAAAACAGCCGGAGAAAGGATACGAGAAGTAGAATCTAGTGGATCTACCGCTGGATAAATACCTAATTCAGCAATTTTACGAGAAAGTACTGTAGTTGCATCTAAGTGGGCAAAAGTTGTAGCCGGTGCAGGGTCAGTTAAATCATCTGCAGGTACATATACAGCTTGTACAGATGTAATTGAACCACGTTTAGTTGAAGTAATACGTTCTTGCATTAAACCCATTTCAGTTGCCAATGTTGGTTGGTAACCTACCGCAGATGGCATACGACCTAATAGTGCGGATACCTCAGAACCTGCTTGTGTAAAACGGAAGATGTTATCAACGAAGAAAAGGATGTCTTTTCCAGCGCCTTCGCCATCACCATCACGGAAATATTCTGCAACTGTTAATCCTGATAAAGCTACACGAGCACGTGCACCAGGAGGTTCGTTCATTTGACCGAATACCAATGTTGCTTTAGATTCTTTTAATTTTTCAGTATCAACTGATTTCAAATCCCATCCACCTTTTTCCATTGAGTGTAAGAATTCATCACCATAGTTAATTACGCCTGATTCGATAAACTCACGTAGTAAATCGTTACCCTCACGAGTACGTTCACCAACACCTGCGAATACTGATAAACCAGCATAAGCTTTAGCGATGTTGTTTACCAACTCCATAATTAATACTGTTTTACCTACACCAGCACCACCGAACAATCCGATTTTACCACCTTTTGCATAAGGCTCTAATAAATCGATTACTTTAATACCAGTAAAAAGTACTTCAGTTTCAGTAGATAAATCTTCGAAACGAGGTGGAGCATTGTGAATTGGACGACCGCCAGTTTTATCAACAGCAGTAATACCATCAATTGCTTCTCCAACTACGTTGAATAAACGACCTTTAATCTGATCTCCAACTGGCATTTTAATAGGTGCACCAGTATCTAATGCGGCCATACCACGTACCAAACCATCAGTAGAATCCATCGCGATTGCACGCACACGGTCTTCACCAAGGTGTTGTTGAACCTCCAAAACGATTTTTTGTCCGTTTTCTTTAGTAATCTCTAATGCAGAGAAAATTTTAGGTAAATGAGCGTCGTTAGCAAAACTTACGTCAACTACTGGACCTATAATCTGCGCTATTTTTCCAATGTTAGGCATATATTGTATTTGGTAAAATTATAAATATCAAAATGTTAAGGGCGTCTTTAAACGCTTGTATTTCGGTCTGCAAAGCTAAGAGTTTTAAATTAATTTTTTATATATAATTTAAAAGTTTTTCAACAGTATTTTTATTGGTAATTTAGCAGTTATGAAAACGGTATTAGTAACAGGCAGTAATGGCCTTCTAGGGCAGAAAATAACTGAAAAAATTTTAAATGAAGGTGGTGTAAATTTAATCGCCACTTCAAAAGGTGAAAATCGTTATCCAATTAAAGAGGGCTATGTTTATGCTGATATGGATATCCTTAATCCAGATAATGTAAGAGAAGTTATAAAAAGCTACATGCCAGATGCTATACTTCACACAGCAGCGATGACTAATGTAGATACTTGCGAAGATCAGAAAGAATTAGCTTATCAATTAAATGTAACAGCTGTGGCAACTTTAATACAAATATGTGAGGAACTTGATATTCAGTTGGTGCATTTATCTACTGATTTTATATTTGATGGAGAAAATGGACCTTACACTGAAGAAGCGGCACCAAACCCCTTAAGTTATTATGGGGAAACAAAGTTGATGGCAGAAGAGTTGATAAAAAAATCTAAAGCTAAATGGGTTATTCTACGTACAATTATAGTTTATGGTATTGTAAGCGATATGAGCAGAAGCAATATTGTGCTTTGGGCAAAAGGTGCTTTAGAGAAAGGTCAACCTTTAAATATTGTGAATGATCAATGGAGAATGCCAACTCTCGCTGAAGATCTGGCTGATATTTGTTTCCTTGCTATTGAACATGATGCGCAAGGTGTTTACAATGCTTCTGGTAAAGATATGATGAGTATTTCTGAATTGGTTGCAAAGGTGGCAGATTTTTGGCATTTAGATAAAGGCTTAATTAATGAAATTAGTGCCGAAACTTTAAACCAAACAGCCAAGCGCCCTAAAAAAACTGGTTTTATTTTAGACAAATCAATGACCGAATTAAATTACCAACCACATAGCTTTGAGGAAGGTTTAGCGATCTTGGATAAACAACTTAGAGATAATTAGTTCATTCGTCATTGGTTCATTAGGCTTGTAAATACATTAATGAACACGTGAGTAAATGAGCCATTAAACAATTAAAAACAATTAATAAATAAAGATATGTCATTAAAAGTAGGCGATAACGCACCAGATTTTAAATTATTCAGTTCAGAATTAAAAGAAGTTTCTTTAGCAGATTATAAAGGACAAAAATTAGTGATTCACTTTTTTCCACTAGCATTTACAGGGACATGTACTACGCAATTGTGTACCATGAGAGATAGTTTTGGCTATTATGAAGGAATGAATGCTGCTGTTGTAGGTATATCAATAGATTCTCCTTTTACTTTAGCTAAGTTTAAAGAAGTAGAATCTTATCAATTCCCATTACTGTCAGATTTTAATAAAGAAGCATCGCAAGCTTATGGTGCTTTTTATGATGAATTTGTATTTAATTTAAAAGGAGTTTCAAAAAGAGCTGCTTTTGTAATAGATGAAGAAGGAAAAGTAATTTACGCTGAAGTATTAGAAAACGCAGGCGATTTACCGAATTTTGAAGCGATTAAAGAGTTAGTAGCTAGTTAATTAGCGAATTTATTGAATGTCAAATTTTAATTTGTCGATAAAAAAATTGCGAAATTAATTTTGAAACGTTACTTTTGCAGTCCGTTAGATAACGGAAATGCATTTGTAGCTCAATTGGATAGAGCATCTCACTACGGATGAGAAGGTTTGGGGTTCGAATCCCTACAAGTGCACAACTATTAAAGAGCCTTGCTGCCAAACCGAAAGGAGTTCTAAAGAACAGGCGTAAGGCTTTTAACTTTTAAAAGACAACCTTAATGCTGAATTTAGTTCTCTTTGGCCCTCCAGGCGCAGGTAAAGGCACACAATCTCAGAAGTTGATAGAAAAGTATCAGTTGGTACATATTTCTACAGGAGATCTTTTTAGAGCGCATATTAAAAATCAAACTTCTTTAGGAAAACGAGTTAGTCAGTTAATTGCTGATGGTGAATTAGTTCCTGATAAAATTACGATTGATATGCTGGAGGAAGAAATAGACAAAAATCCAAATGCAAAAGGTTTTGTTTTTGATGGTTTCCCAAGAACTTTCCCACAAGCTGCTGAATTAGATAAATTTTTAGCAAGTAAAGGCAGTAAAATTTCAGGCGTAATTGCACTAGACGTAGATAAAGATGAGTTGGTTAAGCGTGTGGCTTTACGTCAGAAAGAAACAGGTAGACTAGATGATCAAGCAGAAAAATCTCAAAAAAGAATTGATGAGTATTTCAATAAAATCATTTTGGTTTTACCTTATTACGAAGAACAAAAAAAATTAACTAAAATTAATGGTATTGGTAATATTGAAGAAATTTTCAATAGCCTATGTTCTGTTATAGATAAATATTAAGCGTATTGAGTATTGCGATGTGAGTATTGAGACGTTGTGCTTAATACTCATTTCTATTTTAAAACAATTTATCTTTAACTTATAATTTAAGAGATTGTAATTTGATACATTCACTCATTATCACATTCACTAATTCAAAATTGTTATGTCACAAGGATCAAATTTTGTAGATTACGTAAAAATATGTTGCCGTTCTGGTAAAGGAGGGGCAGGTTCTGCACATTTGCACCGTGATAAATTAACTTCAACTGGTGGTCCAGATGGTGGAGATGGTGGTAGAGGTGGTCATGTTATTTTAAAAGGAAACTCTCAATTCTGGACTTTGCTACATTTAAAATACCGTAAACACATTATTGCTGAAGATGGTTTGAGTGGCGGAAGTAGTCAGAAAACCGGAAAAACTGGTAAAGATGAGATTTTAGAAGTTCCACTAGGTACAATAGCTAGAGACTCAGAAACAGGGGAAATTTTGTTTGAAATTACGGAAGATGGCGAAACTCAAATCTTAACAGCTGGGGGGAGAGGTGGCTTAGGAAACTGGCACTTTAAAACTTCAACACAACAAACGCCACGTTTTGCGCAACCAGGCGAGCAAGGAAAAGAAGAGTGGATTGTTTTAGAGCTGAAAGTATTGGCTGATGTTGGTTTAGTGGGTTTCCCGAATGCAGGTAAATCAACTTTATTATCTGTTTTGTCTGCAGCGAAGCCAGAAATAGCAGATTATCCTTTTACAACACTTGTACCTAATTTAGGTATTGTTTCTTACCGTAACGGGAAGTCTTTTGTAATGGCAGATATTCCTGGAATTATTGAAGGTGCATCAAAAGGAAAAGGGCTAGGATTTAGATTTCTACGTCATATTGAACGTAATTCTGTGTTGCTTTTTATGGTGCCTGCGGATACTAGCAGGTCGATTAAAGAAGAATACGAGATTTTGTTGAATGAATTGAAGCAATTTAATCCAGAATTGATGCAAAAACCTCACTTACTGGCCATCACAAAATCAGATATGTTAGATGAGGAGTTGAAGGAAGAGATGAGCAAAGACTTACCTAATATTCCTTCAATCTTTATTTCGTCAGTTGCCCAGCAAGGAATTACAGGGCTAAAAGATATGTTGTGGAAAGCGATTAATGAGGAAGTTTAAATAAAATTTATCGTGCTCTAGAAACGGAATGTAGTGGAGTGGAGTGAGAACCACGAAGTGCTCAGCGAAGCTAAATCTCCGAACGAAGTGCGAAAAAAGTGAGGATATCTCGTCGCTTTGCTCTGTCGATATGACGAGGCAAGAACACTTTAAGCTATTCAATTACCCTATCTTTAACTTTCACAGCAGGATTACCCTGATATAAAGTGTAAGCATCTAAATTTTTTGTAGCAACAGAATTTACTGTTAGTACAGCATGAGATTGTACAATTACTCCAGGGCAAACTATTGCTTTTGCCCCAATCCAAGCCCCATCTTCTAGTATGATGGGTTTTGTAATTAAGTCAAAGTCCGTTTTCTTATAATCGTGATTACCTGTAAGTAACATTGCTTTTTGAGAAACGCAAACATTTTTTCCAATGGTAACATGTGCTAAGTTTTCTATCCTGCATTCTGCCAGCCAAGAATAATCACCAATTGTTAATCTCCAAGGGTAATGGATGTATATATATGGCTTAATTCTTACTTCTTTACCAATTTTTGCTCCAAATAATCTTAAAATAAAAACAAGAATTGAGCTAACTGGAATTAATCCAGACCTGAAAAATAGCATACTAGTAAAGTACCAGCAGAACATTTTAAAGCCAGATGCACCAGCATCAAAGCCCTTTTTATCAAAATCTTTTTTAAGTTTAGTTTCGTTTTTCAATGTCAGAATCTGAAACTTGTTTTACAATGGGAGTGGTATTCTTCTTTATCCAAAAATAAAGTACAATAAAAATAAGGATATAAACAATGATGTTGAATATCTCGTGGTGATAGGTGAAATTTCGTCTTTGAGATTTGAAAATTCTTAGCAATATCCCTAAACCGGCGATTCTAAAAACATTTAATACATAAATCATAATCATACCAAAAATAAATAGTCTGATTTTTGGTTTTAACTTTGCTGGAAAAGCCATGATAAAAGCAGCTAAAAAAGACATTACACCCAATCCTAAACACGAATAATTTACACGTAAATAGGGGCCGTTTACTACCATTACATCCATCTCATTATGAATGGCGTAAAAGCCAAAAAGCTTAATTAACCATACTGCAGGTTTAATTAAAGCATATTTTAATCCTTGTGTGTAATTAAAATTTTGAGCGATGTATTCGTTATAGAATTTACCACCCTCGCTCATTACACTATTCATGAAAAGATTACCCTGACTAAAAAGTAAGTAGAGCACTAACAATTTTACTACAAAAATAATTGCAGCTCTATTTGCTTTTTTCTTATCATTTAAATTTTGTTCCATACAGATTAAAGATGCTAATTTTTTGACGAATTTATAGTTTTTGATTTTAGAATTTCTTTGATTTTAACATCAACTATTAATCTAAACCAAAATCCTTGTAAAAAGTGGAATAATATCCCGTTTGATCCGTCAAGAATACCTAATTTAAATATAATTCTATAACTGAAATACAAAAATGGCCGTAAGCCTAAAGGGAGTTTCCACCATATTTTTTTTAGGTAGGCAATTCGCTGATCTGGGTTACCCCAAAATTTTGCAGAATTACTTTGGCCGCGTAAATTATTTAAGCGTTCAACTTCTTCATGTGCGGTTAAATCGCTGTATTTATTATGTTTGGTAATCCAAAAGCTAATTTCATTTTCTTTCAAATTCTCTTCAATGATATGACCATTTTTCCAAATGCTGGTTTCTCCAGTTACGATAAATCGATGATCCATGTTCTCATTTAAATCAGAATAACCGATACCAGTTCTAAACATCTTTAATAAATATTTAGGATAAAAGCCACCATATTTAATCCAAGTGCCTTTGAAATAATTTTTTCTGTTAAAATAGATACCGTTTACATGGCTATAATCCTCACTTTTGAAAGCTTTTAATAGCAATAAAAGTTCTGGTGTTACAATTTGATCAGCATCTAAACCAATTGTCCATGGAGTGCTGATATTAAAACTTTTTAAGGCAAAATCCCATTGTTTAGGGTGATTTTCGAATGCATTAACTTTAACTTCAGCTTTAAACTCATTAGCAATCTCAATTGTGCTATCCGTACTTCCAGAGTCTAAAATATAAGTTGGGGCATTTAATTCAGAAATTGAAGCTAACAATCTAGGTAAATGAATTTCTTCATTATAAGTTAAAATTACGAAACTAAATTCCTTATTCATTTGATTTTAAAGAATTATAAAGATCATTGTATTTTTGAATTAAATTTTTGGAGTCGAAATCTACGCTAATAAGCTGTGGTGCTGTTTCCCTAATTATGGTTCTTGAATACCCTGACTCAAAAGCTTTAATAAGTTGCTCCGTAATGTTTTTTGGTATTAAATCGGTAACCCAACCTAGCTTTTTTTCTGTAACATAATCGGCTAAACCAACTGCATTTGAAATTAATATTGATGTGCCCACGCTTAAACTTTCTATAACTACGTTTGCAAAATTTTCATTATAGGAGGTGAGTACCATTAAATCATGATTGGCTAATAATTCAAATTTATTATTTTTTTCAACTTGTCCAACCCAACTAATTCTTTGCTCTAAGTTTAAGCTCTCTACTTTCTGCTTTAAGCTATTCACATAGTTTTCTTCGCCCGAACCTGCAATGGTTAAGTTCCATGCAAAAGATAGTGACGATAAAGCTTTAAATAGTAATTCTAACCCTTTTTTTTCTTCTATACGAGAAAGGAAGATGAGTTTAAAAGTTGGAAGGTTGGAAGGTTGGAAGGTTGGAAGGTTGGAAGGAAGGTTAACTAAATT
>JAIELS010000103.1 GCA_019752795.1 Sphingobacteriaceae bacterium | reverse complement strand
ATTAAATTAGAACTTAAACATCATGTAATAGCCGAATAAAAGCCCTTAAATACTTAACGTATTTGTCTACTATAGCTACCCTTATCATACAAAAATCCCACTAACAAAAGTTGCTAGTGGGATTTAATAAATATGGCGATTAAAAAATTCTCGTATTAATTTTGAACTTGAATTTCCGTTCTTCTATTCAACATTCTTCCTGCCTCAGTTGCGTTACTACTAACTGGTTGTTTATCTCCATGACCAACAATTGTAAAGTTAGAATCGCTAATACCAGCATTTACAAAATAAGATTTAACGGCATTGGCACGATCAACAGATAAAGACATATTGTGAGCTGCTGAACCTTCAGCAGAAGAATGTCCATTTAATATAAACTTCGTATTTGGTGCTTTTTTCATTTCAGCAACTGCTTTATCTAAAATTGGCAATGAAGCCGTTTTCAACACAAAAGAGTTAAATTCAAACTGAATATTAGCCAAATCGAAATTTGGTTTTTCAACTGGAGCAGGTTTTTCTACCTCCTTTACTGGAGCAGATTCTACTTTTTTCTCTTCAACGGGTGCTGGCTTTGCAACGGGTGCTGGAACGGGTTTAACTGCTAATTTTTTAGCTTTACAAGAGTACAGTGCTAAGGTAGAAAATCCAATTAGCATGGCAAATAATAGCTTTCTAGTCAAATTCATTTGTAATAGGGATTTAGTTTTAAATGTGTTTGTCGCTTCTAAGATAAAAAAATATGCTTATAGCTGTAACCGTTATTTTTAAAATTTTGGTTTGTTGGCAATCATCGTGTATTAAAATATTATTCTTTTCAAGAACTTATCCTTAATTACCGAAAACTTTAAAACAAAACTAATCCACATTGCAGATGGTAAATCTATGAAAATATGGCGCTATTAAAACCACACATAAATTTGGCAATTCTATTCGCAATAATTTACTTTTCTTCTCTTCCCCCGTTAATCATATCAGACACAATTCCCTTTCCTTCTTTATTTTCAGCTAAATAAACACCTACTATATGAAGTACAATAAAGCCAATAATCATGTACATCACAAAACCATGAATTTCTTTCAGCTGGTGACTTATATCTTTAGAAAGACCTATTTCATTTTTAAATGCTATGGATAAGCCTGTAATTACCATTAAAACTAATAATAGGTAAAAAAATACGTATAAAGCTTTAGTAAATAAATCTTTACTAGCCAATCTTCTTTCTTTATGTTTAAGGTAGTAATCCTGATAAGCGGCTTTTAATTTACTAAAACCTCGCTTATGTTTCGGTTGCATAAATTCAGCCAGTATCCTTAATGCCAATAAAGCAGCTAGCGCATAACCAAAATAGATGTGAAAATCCCAAACCTGATCTTCAAAACTATGAAGAACTTCCCTTGCTTGTTGCTTATTAGCTTCTCCGCCTCCATTAACCAAGCTTTCTAACACTATCGCATCGTTTCCTCTATCAAACAGCGTAGAATTAATGAGTACTGTGATCAATGAACCGCATATGACCAGAACATTACTCCAATGCCAAAACCTAATTAAACCCGAATTTTTTTTAGAAACTATCGAACTTTCTGCTTGGTTTGGCTTGCTTGCTGGCATTTTATTTAAATTTAAGATTTAAAGATACAACATTAGATGTTAAATTAGTAGACCGCGTATAGTGTCCGTATCTGAGTTCTAACGTGTTCAATCTTTGCAATCCAAACACTCCTTTTGGAGGAGAAAAATGAATTCCTAAACCATAAAAATTGCTATTCAAGGTAGAAAGATCATAATCACTCGTATAATAAGTTTCATTTATATTATGTTGTCCATAAGCCGCAAAGTATTTAACACCTGTTTGTTCACTATATCTATAGAATGGACTAATAGAAAAAAAGGAATTTAATTTTATCGGAACTTCTATTTCGGCAGTATGGGCTTTTATTCCCCAATCATCCGAATAATATCTATAAAAGGAACGAATGATGAAGTTGTCATTCAGAAAATAATTCAAACGAACTGCAATTGGTAATTTATACCTTTTATTAGGAAGATTTTCTGCCCTTAATGAGCCGTCAGTGAAATAATTCCGCTGGTATTTTGTGGCTAACAAGCCTTTTTGATAAGAAGGTTCAATAATCAGCAAGGCTTGAAGCTTATCTGTAATAACTTGTGATAGTGAGAAGGAAGAGCTAAACGAATTCCTAGGGCTTGTGGTGTAATTATCATGCCCTTTGCTAGGCCCTGTTCTTAATTCTATAGGGAGAATGACTGTCCAAGTATCTAAAAATGCCTGCAATTTAAAATCAAATTGGGTATTTTTATCCTTAGAAACACGTGTAAGATTAAAGCCCCCACCCACAGAATTATAATCAAACTCTGTTGAAAAAGAACCCGTAAAACCATAAGAATTTTCAGTCTTTTCATTTAACCTTGTCCAATTTAAGGATGGATAAATTCTTGTATCAGCAGATGATGCAGATGATATTGTGCTTGGGTCGATTTTATCTGAAGAAGCTGATGTATAATGATCAATTCCTATTTCGAATAAAAAGGTATTCTTGATTTTTGACTTTCCATATTTTGACAATTGCACATCAAAAGTATTAGCAATATCACTCAATTTTTCAGTACCAATACCACCCGTAACAGCAGAATTATTACCATTCTGGTTATAGTAAGAAGACACAATATTTACCTCCTCAAGTTTTAATTTACGAGATTGATAATTACTTGTATCAGTGCGGACTGGCTGCGACCTAACCTGGGCATGTGCCGTAAATATCCCTAGATAAAGTATAACGATGTGTAAATAGATTTTTTTCATTTTTAATTTTGATTAATTACAACCGCAACCTCCACCACTTTTACCACCGTTTGCTCCAGATGCGCCTTCTCGATATAATTGGAAACTTTGCTCGAATTTTTGAACTTTTCTTGCCGTTAATACCATATCAGCATCATTGATTTTATTTTTTTGGTAGGCTTTAACTGAAGTACAAGAGGTGAATAAACTACAAGCTAATAAAAATGCCCCAGCTAATATTTTTAATTTTATCATATATTAATTTTTGATATTGATATTTTTTGATGTATAGATTTTATCGTGGTCATCTACAATAATACAAGCCACGTTATGTAATTGATTAATAAGATTTAGGCCTACTTTAACACCCATTACCATTACTGGAGTAGCAAGGGCATCGGCAAGTTCGGCACTAGGGCAAACAATACTTACACTCTTTATTCCTGTTACAGGCAAGCCTGTTTTTGGGTCAATGGTATGTGAATATCTTAGGCCATTTATTAGGATAAATTTTTCATAATTACCAGAAGTAGCTATTGCCATATTGCTAATGTTAAGAGATGAGAATGGGCGACTAGTTTGATCTGGGTCAGCAATTCCAATTGTCCAAGGAGTCCCATCAATCTGCGTTCCCCAAGTAATTAAATCTCCTGCTGCATTAACTATCCCGCTCTCAATACCCATATTTTGCAATAATTTTTTTGCACTATCTGCTGCATATCCTTTTCCAATTCCACCAAAGCCAATCCGCATGCCTTTGTTTTTGAGCATTACAGTTTGAGTATTCCTGTCGATAACTACATTTTGAAAATCTATTAGTGCAACTGATTTTAATGCAACTGTAGCATCTGGCAATGCCTTCATATTTACATCAAAATTCCAAAGACTTTTATCAATAGAACCGTATGAAATATCGAATGCGCCATCTGTTATAGTAGAAATTTTTTTTGATCGCTCTATGAGTTCTAAAACTTCCAAATCAACCCTAACGGGAGCTAAACCCGCAGCATCGTTAATTTGATTAGTTTGACTGTTTTCTTTAAATGTTGAAAGAAGTTCTTCAATCCGTTTAATTTCCTCAATAGCCAAGTCTATTGCATTTTCACCAAAATTTACATCATCAACAATCAGGGTAAACTCAAATCGATTTCCCATCAATTTAGTTACCCTTTTACATTGAAACGCTGTTTCACTTATCATTTAGTATTTATATTGGCAATACTTGCAATAAACTGTTCAGGGGTTTGATCAGGATAACCATCCCATGTTTTCAATACTTTTCCATCCTCATCAACCAAAAGTGTAAAGGGAAATCTACCATTCTTATTATACCTTTCTGCAAGAGCTTCATTTAGCTTTACTTGTTCTTTCGATAGTTGATTTTTTTTCTGCCTTGGAAAATCAGCATTCACTAATAATAGGTTAGTTGCAGCATATTTTTCAAATTCAGATGATTGAAAAATCTCTTCTTTAAGTCTAATGCAGGGCCCGCACCAATCTGACCCAGAAAAGTTCACTAATATAAGTTGATGCGTAATTTTAGCCTTTTGTTGGGCTTCATTAAAATTTTTGAACCATACCTGAGGTAAGAATAAAATGGAAACTAATACAAGTGCGAGTGATTTCATGTTTTTATGAATAAATTCTTAATGATGATTCCGTTGCTCAATAATGAACTCCGTTATTTAACAATGCTAAGTTTGCTACCAAACTCAAATCTACTATGAAATTTACATCTGTTTGGCCTAATGTGTTAGTAATATTTACTTCTTACAGTTAATTAATGTAAATGCTTCAACACTCATACCAATATTACTTAGAAAATCTTTTCTGTCCATGATATTTTTGCGCTAATAACGATGAATGCTTATGATATATTGCTTAAATATAATTGTAAATCATGAAGATATTCTGAAGTTTGTAATTACTTTATGTAAACACCTAAAAAAATTTAAGTGCTTGATAAAAATATAAGCCTACAAAATATGGTTGGCTTGAATTTAAACCTCTAATAATGAACTTATTTTATAGTGCTAATCACTTAAGGACAGTAAACATAGCTCTCTTAATATAGGCTTATTTTACTATCTTTCAGTGGTCCCGACGGGAATCGAACCCATATCTAAAGTTTAGGAAACTTCTATTCTATCCGTTGAACTACGGGACCAACTTATTTCCTTTATCGTAGCAAATATAAAATATTCTTTTTTGCTTTAACCTTATATTTTTCATTTTATATTAGATTCTATTTTTACCACCAAACGCTATATTTAAGCTTAAAATTATTCCGAAAATGAATTTACAACACACAAAATTATTCCTGTTTTTTTTAGTTCTATTATTTGGTTGCGATTTGGTTTCTGCTCAAACGGTGTGGCATAACCCTTTAAATGAAAGTAAAGATATGGTGCAGGGAATCGCATTACCAGCAGAGGTTGGTAAAAATTTCGGGCGTTTAGCAGCTAATACAAAAGATTTGGTTCGACCCGAAGTTTGGTCTTTATCGCAAAACACAGCTGGTTTATATATAGAATTTAAAACCAATGCACAAAAAATTGCTGTTCGTTATACCACAGTTGGTATGCGTGCTATGCCGCACATGCCTTCTACAGGCGTAAGTGGTTTAGATTTGTTTGTGCACAGTAAAGATGCTTGGGCTTGGAGCCCCGGTCAGTATAGCTTTAAAGATACCGTGAGTTACATTTTTGATAATCTGCCTGTGCAAAAGGGTGTTTACAGACTATATTTGCCTTTATATTGCGGGGTTAAATGGTTAGAAATTGGTGTAGATACGAAGCATGCTTTTGAATTTGTTTTACCGGAGGAAGAACAACCTATTGTAATTTATGGAACCTCTATTGCACAAGGGGGCTGTGCAAGCAGACCAGGTTTAGCTTGGCCTGCAATTTTAGGCAGAAATTTAAATCAACCCGTTATTAACTTAGGATTTTCGGGTAATGGCAGATTAGAAAAACCTATTATAGATGTAATGGCAAAGGTAAAAGCCAAATTGTATATTCTAGATTGCATACCAAATTTAGGCTCTAAAACATTATATCCTGAAGAAGAATTGAGAAAAAGAGTGTACGCCGCTGTTGAAGAGTTGCAGCTAAAACAACCCAATACACCTATTTTATTGGCAGAGCATAGCGGAGGCAACGATTATCAGCTATTGGATAGCGCTAAAAATGAAGGCTTTCGACTTTCGAGTGCTATACTAAACAAGCTTTATAAGGAACTTATTGCAAAAGGAAAAAAGAACTTATACTTGTTAACAACTAAAGAAATAGGATTTACCGCAAATTCTACAGTTGATGGTGCACACCCTAATGATATAGGTATGATGGAAAATGCCCTTGCTGTAGAGAAAGTCTATAAAAAGATATTTAAACTAAAATAGCTGTTAAAGGTTATATTGAGGGTGTTTCAAAAAACGTCCGTCATCTCGAACGCAGGTGAGAGATCTCTTCCAAATTGCTTCTGAAACAGATTTCTCCTCGTTCCTCGTTCGAAATGACGACATTATTTTATTTTTGATACAGCCTCTTTCTCCTGGTTCGAATCCGCTATCGGATGACGTTTTTTTTCGCTAACGCACCGCACTTCCATTTTCAAAATGAGCCGTAGGCGCAACAAAAGTAAGTTTACCTTGCGAGTCTTCTGCCATTAAAATCATTCCTTGAGATACAATTCCTTTTATTTCTCTTGGAGCCAAATTAACCAATAAACTTACTTGCTGACCAATAATTTCTTCTGGCTGATAATATTCAGCAATTCCAGAAACTACGGTACGCTCATCTAAACCAGTATTTACCGTAAGTTTTAACAACTTTTTAGTTTTCTCTACTTTTTCCGCAGCTACAATAGTTGCCACACGAATATCCATTGCGCCAAAATCATCAAATTGAATATTTTCTTTGGCAGGAATTAATGTTGCATTTGCAGCGATATTTTCAGCTTTACTATTATTTAATTTATCAATTTGTGCTTGCACTTCTTCGTCTTCAATCTTAGCGAATAACAAAGTAGGTTCATTTAATTGATGACCTCTTTTTAATAAGTGTAAAGATCCTGCATCTTCCCATTTATGTCCGCCGTAATTCAACATTTTCTGCAATTTATCGGCAGTGAATGGTAAAAATGGCTCAACCAAAATTTCCAAATTGGCCGCAATTTGCAAACTGATATGTAAGATGGTTCTTACCCTATCTTCATCTGTTTTAATTACTTTCCAAGGTTCGGTTTCTGCTAAATATTTATTACCTAAACGAGCTACATTCATTACCTCACTTAGGGCCTCTCTAAAGCGATAATTTTCTATAGACGCACTAATCTTTGCTGGGTACGCAGCTAGCTCATCTATAACCGCCTGATCTTGCTCCGTTAAATCCATACAAGTTGGCACCTTACCCTCAAAATATTTATGGGTAAGCACCGTAACTCGGTTAATAAAATTACCTAAAATAGCAACCAACTCATTGTTGTTACGAGCCTGAAAATCTTTCCAAGTAAAGTCGTTATCTTTTGTTTCTGGCGCTGTTGCAGTTAATACATAGCGCAAAACATCTTGTTTTTCTGGAAAATCAATTAAATATTCATTTAGCCAAACTGCCCAATTTTTAGAAGTTGATATTTTTTGTCCCTCTAAGTTTAAAAACTCATTGGCAGGCACATTATCGGCTAAAATATAATCTCCATGCGCCATCAGCATTGCTGGAAAAATAATACAATGGAAAACGATATTATCCTTACCAATAAAGTGGACTAACTTGGTTTCTTCATCTTTCCAATACTCTTCCCAATTACATTTTTCAGTCTCTATTTGTCTAATGTAATATTCTTCCGCTTTAGGATTCCAGACATCAAGTTTAGCGTAATTACAAAGTTCTTTAGTTGCCGAAATATAACCTATAGGAGCATCAAACCAAACATATAGCACTTTCCCATCTGCATCTTTAATTGGCACTTTTACGCCCCAATCTAAATCTCTAGTCATTGCTCTGGGCTGTAAGCCTGCATTTAACCAACTCTGACATTGACCATACACATTTGGTCGCCATTCTTTATGACTTTCAATATAAGTGCGTAATTTATCTTCGTATTTATCTAATGGCAGAAACCAGTTTTTAGTTTCCTTACGTATTGGTGGCTCACCAGATAAGGTAGATTTTGGATTAATTAAATCTGTAGCATTTAAAGTACTTCCGCAGCTTTCGCACTGATCTCCATACGCGTTTTCATTGCCACATCTCGGACAAGTACCTGTAATGTATCTATCTGCTAAAAATGTTTGTGCTTTTTCGTCGAAATATTGTTCTGTTACTTCTTCAGTAAACACGCCATCATCATATAACTTTTTAAAAAAACCACTCGCCGTTTGGTGGTGAGTTAAAGAAGATGTACGATGATAAATATCAAAAGAAACCCCAAATTCTTGGAAAGAATCTCCAATAATTTTATGGTATTTATCTACCACCTCTTGTGGCGTAATTCCCTCTCTCTTCGCTTTCAAAGTAATTGGAACGCCATTCTCATCAGATCCGCAAATAAATTTCACATCTCTGTTGTTAGAGCGTAAGTAACGCACATAGGTGTCTGCTGGCAAATAAACACCTGCCAAGTGACCAATATGTACCGGACCATTTGTGTAAGGCAAGGCTGCCGTTACGGTATATCTTTTAATTTTACTATTATCCAAAACTATTTTTTTATTTTGCAAAGATAATTGTTTTTAACTATGATTAAACAGCCAGCCTATTTAAAAAAAGGTGACAAAATTGCAATCGTTTGTCCAGCAAAGAAATTACCTAAAAATATTGATACTGGCATAGCCATATTAAAGGATTGGGGTTTAGACGTAATTATTGGTAAAACCGTTAGCGGCTCCTACCATCAATTTAGCGGGACTGATGCTGAAAGAACAGCAGATTTACAACTATATTTAGATGACCCAAGCATAAAAGCTGTCATAGCAGCTAGAGGCGGTTATGGTACCATCCGAATTATAGACCAGCTAGATTTCACTGCTTTTAACGAAAACCCTAAATGGTTAATAGGTTTTAGTGATATTACGATTTTATTGTCTCATGCCTTCGCAAAATTAAACGTACAAAGTATTCATGCTCAAATGCCCTATACTTTTGAAGATAGCACTGCTGAAGCTTTAGAGAGTTTACGCAAAACACTATTTGGAGAAGAAGTTGGATACGAGTACGAGAGTAGTTTTGCTTGTCGTGATGGAGCAAGCGAAGGTATACTAATAGGTGGTAATTTAAGTTTATTAATTGCTGTAGAAGGTTCTGCATCTGAAATGGATTATACCGATAAAATTCTATTTTTAGAGGATGTTGGTGAGCACGAATATTCGATTGATAGAATGATGAGGTTGTTAAAAAGAGCAGGAAAATTAGCCAATCTAAAAGGTCTAATTATTGGTGCTTTTAATGAAATTGCTGAAGAAAAAATCCCTTTTGGGCAAACGCCTGAAGAAATAATTTGGGAATTAGTAAAGGAATACGACTACCCTGTATGTTTTAATTTCCCGACAGGACATATTGATGATAATAGAGCTTTAGTGCTTGGCAAAAATGTATCGTTAAATGTAATTAACAATAAAATTAAATTTAAATTTTTATAAATATGGCAATTTTAGACAGTTTAGGTAATTACCGTAACACAGGATTATTAATCCTTAGAGTTGGTTTGGGCATTATGATGATTACACATGGCTTTCCAAAATTAGCAGGGGGACCTGCTGGTTGGGAAGGTTTGGGCGGTAGTATGAAAGTTGTAGGGATTAATTTTTTACCGATGTTTTGGGGCTTGATGGCTGCCGTTGCTGAAGGTGTTGGAGGTCTATTTTTAATTTTAGGAATATTCTTTAGACCTGTTAATATCTTATTAACTGTTACAATGGTAATTGCTGCATTAGTTCATTTTGGCAAAGGAGATGGTATTAGCGGAGCATCTCATGCTATAGAATTGGGTATTGTGTTTTTTAGTTTAATTTTTATCGGACCTGGAAAATACAGCATTGATAAGAAATAATGTACTAAACTAATTCTCATCATAAACAAAAGGGCAGTATTCAAAATTGAATACTGCCCTTTTTAATTTAGTTTTTAAACATTATCTCCAACCTGCGTTTGAAGTATTTATACCATCTGCTTTAGCAGTCGTTCCAAAAGTATAGAATGGTGCTGGAGCAGCAATTGTCTCCAATGTTTTGGCAGGTAATGGCATGTGTAATGGTGTACCTTTCTGTAAGAAATTTAATTTTCTCATTTCATAAAAAGCAAGGTTTGCACCAGTAAATCCCATTTCAACCATACGTTCTACATGTATAGCTTTTGTTAAATCAGCTGCGACAGCTGCAACAGGAGCCAATTGACCTCTTGTTACACGAGTACCAGCATTGATAATAGCAGCTGCGCCAGCTAAATCAGATCCATAAAGTCTAGCTTCAGCTCTTAACATATCATTTTCTGCCTTCATTACTTCTGGTTTTGATCCAGCCCAAAGATCCTGAACATAAATCGCATCATATCTCTTTCCTCTATAATTAGAAAAGTGATAATAACCCCTAGCTGCAATAAAGCTATTAGAAGGTAAGTATTCAAAATCGCTTAGCAATCTTTTATCTGGAGGATTTGTAGATTTAGGAGGGGTTGGGAAAGTAGCCAAATCATCCCAGTGAGCTGGTTGAGCAGGATCCATTAAATTCACAACATACATATCAGTACGAGCCCAAGTATCATTTCCCTGACCTCCATAATAACCTGTATTATCTCCGATTTTAACATCGTCCATTACTACATTAAAATCAGTAGTAATCCCAGCATCTGCATAGGTCTTAACTTTTGCCCAATTTACTGTAGCCAGTTGTGCTTTATTTCTAGGTAGATAAGCCATTAGTTTGGCTGCATAAGTATTACATAGTTTCGCAAATTGCACATTAGACATAGCTGCATCTGAACTTAACCAACTAGCTGGAATTGTAAAAGTGTTTGCATTTGAGATTGCGATTGCTTCATCTAAGTTTTTTAGCGCGGTCGTAGCTAAATCATTATAACTAACAGCATCACTTAACTTACCTTCTGATCCTACATTTTCATCAACTACAAAAC
Organism: Sphingobacteriaceae bacterium; assembly: GCA_019752795.1. GTDB lineage: Bacteria > Bacteroidota > Bacteroidia > Sphingobacteriales > Sphingobacteriaceae > Pedobacter. The sequence continues at coordinate 3,383 of JAIELS010000103.1, read as the reverse complement.
CACGATCAAAAACTAGAGCGATATTACCATGCCCAACCCCCATAATAAACCTGGCGAAAGCTAGTGTTGCTTTTGCACCTGGTGTAGATGTTGGGAAAATTGTACCAGCATTAACTGATTTTGCAATCAACGAAGCGGTTACAATTGGAGAATATTGACCATCAAAATAGTTTTTGGTTTGCGTATTGTAACTATAAGCGGCTGTATTATTCCATGCAAAATCACGTGTTTCATAAGACATGTCACGCATACCAAAATTACCATATGAGCATGTAATTTGATCTGCTGCTGTACCTAACATCAACGCAACACCACCTTCTGAATGACTACTATTAAAAACAGAAGTGTATAAACCACCCGCAATACCAGCAACATTTGTTCCGCTTGCATATACATCGTCGAAATCTGGATTGTTGAAATTTTCAACTACCAAATTACTTTTCTTACAAGCATTACCCATTAACAGGATAAAGGCAAGAATTGTAAATATTTTTATATTTTTCATTATCTTAAATTTTAAATTAGTGCTTAAAAATCAAATGCAAGCGAGAAGCCATACGATCTATAATTAGGGTATTTATTAATGCCATCATAAGGCTGAGAAACAGATCCAACTTCAGGATCATAACCCGAATAACCTGTAATCGTAAATAAATTACGTGCAACCATTTTAGCTGTTACGCCTTTAAATACACCATTAAATGTGTTACTCAGCATTTTCTTAGGTAACGAATAACTTAAAGCCACCTCTCTAAATTTCAAATAACTAGCATCTTCAACCCAAAAATCATTTACAGTATTAACTTCATAAAAACCTAAATAGTATTCTGCAGTTTTTTTCTGTCCATCTGGTTTACCGCTTTGATCTACAATACCGTTTCTTAAATCTCTAGTACTCCATTGAGATTTTGAATTATAAATATCTCCACCTTGTTTCCAATCTAATAAGAAGTATAAACTGAAGTTTTTATATTTAAAAGTATTAGAAAAACCAAGGTTAAAATCAGCATTTCCATCACCAATTTTACCATACCAGTTATTTCCTGTTGCATCTTTCAATAAGATAGGTGCTTCAGTAATTTTCCCCTCTGTTCCATTAGCAATTACAAAACCATCAGAGTTAACTATATAATCATTTATAGTTTTACCTGAAGGGAGCTGTTTACTCATCACATCAAGTGACTTAACGAAAGAGTGACCATACATTGCACCGTATGTTTCTCCAGCTTTGATATAGAACATCTGTTGTCCTCCACCATCAGTTGTGCCATATAAATATGGAGCTCTAGTAATTGATACAATATTCTGACGAACACGAGTAAAGGTTAAATTAGAAGTCCAACTTAAGTCTGCTTTGTTAATTACATCAGCAGCCAAACTAGCTTCCAAAGTTTTGGTATTAATTGTTCCTCCATTAATATAGCTATTGCTGTTTCCTTGATTGGTAATTGGGAAAACATCAATGTTTTCAAATTGATCTTCAGTTGTAGAATTTGCAAAAGCTCCATCAAATTTAAATTTCTTTAAGAAATTAACGGTCAAGCCAACTTCTGTTTCTTTTGTTTTAGAAGGTTTCAATAATGGGTTTCCTTTTTGTCTTGCACTTGCTACTCCATTATTTAAGGTATAATAGAAATACTGCCAGTTGTAACCAGGTCTAATACCGGCAACCCCATATGCTCCTCTAATTTTAAACTCGTCTATACCAGGTATTTTAAAATCTTGGCTCAAACGATAAGCTGCAGAAACACGATAGTAAGGATTCCAACGAGCATCTTCACCAAATAAAGACGAACCATCATAACGGAACATACCATCAATAAGATATCTATCTTTATAATCTAAACCTAAAATAGCAAAATAGTTTTCTGCCTTTTCAACTTCTTGATAAGAACTAGAGTTTGTAGTTGTAAAGTTGTTTAATTGTTCAACGCCTGCATATGCAAAACCTGAACCTGAAGAACTTCCAGACTGGTATGATCTATTTTCATATAGGTACGATAATTTACCGTTTATGTTTAAATCTTGAACTTTAGTTGTAAAATTTAATGTAGCTTGAGTATTTTGGTTATTTGTTTTAGAAGTCCCAAGGTTTAAACTACCACCAGTATACACATTATTAGTACCCCAGGTATCAATTGGATTAACCGATCTTGAATCGGAATTGTTAATTTCAATGGTATGCGATAAATCTGCATTTATCCATTTGTTAAATTTAATATTTGCAGAATAAGTGCCTAACCAAGAGGTATTTTTGTTTCTATTTTTGTTTTTATAGTTAGCATACAATGGATTTATCTGCTCACCACTAAATTGATTAATACGCAAGTAATACGGTTGTCCATCTGAAAATTTCTGGAATAAATCCGCATCTGGCTCAGCTATAATAGCAGTCCAAAAACCACCAGAAGAAGAATTAGCGGTATTAATAAATAAGTTAGATGTACTTACTTTTAACCAGCTAGCTAATTGATAATCTGCATTGAAACGAAAATTCTGTCTCGCATAGCCAGGAGCATCAAAAACTACACCTTTTTGTTTATTGTTTTCAAACGATGCAAATAAATTACTTTTCTCTCCTCTATTTGCAATAGCAGCATAGTTAGTATAGTTAGTTCCTGTTTTAAATAAGTTGTCTTGTTGATCAGTATTAACACCATAATCATTATCAGCATAATGATCTGTATCATAAGCACGAGTACCAGTAATTGCAGCATTAAATCCTGCTCCTGTATAGCCTGCTGGATAAGTTACGCCATTGTATTTAGTAAATTGACCAATTACACTTGAAGCGTCAGAAGCTAGTTTAAATGGGTGATGCGTAGCTAAGTCTAATTTTTTAGCTAACTCAGAAAAAGTAGCTTCATTACGTACAGTAATAGATGTAGAGTTAACAGCCAAATTTTTACCTCTTTTGGTAACAATTGCTAATACTCCATTACCTGCTCTTGAGCCATAAAGTGAAGCAGCAGCAGCACCTTTTACTATTTCCATAGATTCTACGTCATCTGCATTAATTGAGCTTAAATCTCCAGTAAAAATCGCGCCATCTATTAATATTAAAGGACTAGATGAAACCCCTGGTAAATTGTTGTTACCCCTTAACTGAATGGTTGAAGAACCGCCTGGCGCACCACTAGATTGACTAGCCCTAACACCTTCAACTTTACCAACTAGAGAATTACCAATAGAACTTGCTGTTACAGCATTTAATCTTTCTTCACCAACTTTGGTTACAGAAACTGTTAATTTTTCTCTTTTGGTTGCTCCAGCAACTCCAGAAATAATTACTTCCCCTAAAGTTTTCGAATCGACTTTTAGGCTAACATTGACAACATTACTAGCCGTAATTGAAGCCTCTAAAGACTCAAATCCAACGTAAG
>JAIELS010000216.1 GCA_019752795.1 Sphingobacteriaceae bacterium | reverse complement strand
TGTAGATTTCTCTACAGAATCTTTCACTTTTTTAACTGCACTTACAGAAGCTTTAGCTTCTTTCTTTTTAGTAGCTCTTTCTTCAGCAGCAACTTCAGCTTTAGCCTCTTCCCAAATACGGGCGTGAGATACAACGATACGTTTAGCATCTTTGTTAAACTCAATGATTCTGAAATCATTAGTTTCTTCAGCTTTGATTACAGAACCGTCTTCTTTAGCCATGTGTTTAGTTGGCACGAAACCTTCTACACCATATGGTAAAGCAATAACAGCACCTTTATCAGTTACTTTAACTACTGTACCTGTATGAACTGAGTCAAGGGTAAAGATAGTCTCGAAAGTATCCCAAGGATTTTCTTCTAATTGTTTGTGACCTAAGCTTAATTTGCGGTTTTCAACATCAAGTTCTAAAACTACAACGTCTAAGGTATCACCAACTTTAGTAAACTCATTAGGGTGGTTAACTTTTTTGCTCCAAGATAAATCAGAAATGTGGATTAATCCGTCAATTCCTTCTTCAATTTCAACAAATACACCAAAGTTAGTCATGTTTTTAACTACAGCTTTGTGCTTGCTTCCAATTTCATATCTTTCAGCAACATTACCCCAAGGATCTTGAGTTAATTGTTTAATACCTAAGCTCATTTTACGCTCGTCTCTGTCTAAAGTTAAAACTTCAGCTTCGATTTCGTCGTTAACTTTCAAGAATTCTTGAGGTGAACGTAAGTTTTGTGACCAGCTCATTTCTGAAACGTGGATTAAACCTTCAACACCTGGAATGATTTCTAAGAAAGCACCGTAATCAGCAACAGTAACAATTTTACCTTTTACTTTAGAACCAACAGCTAAGTTAGCATCTAAATTTTCCCAAGGGTGAGGAGTTAATTGTTTTAAACCTAAAGCGATACGTTTTTTCTCATCATCAAAGTCTAAAACAACAACGTTGATTTTTTCATCTAATGACAATACTTCTTTTGGATGCTCTATGCGGCCCCAAGAAATATCAGTAATGTGAAGTAAACCATCAACACCACCTAAATCGATGAACACACCGAAATCAGTAATGTTTTTAACAGTACCTTCCAATACTTGACCTTTTTCTAATTTTGAAACGATTTCAACTTTTTGGCTTTCTAAATCGTCTTCAATTAAGATTTTGTGAGATACTACAACGTTTTTAAATTCGTGGTTGATTTTTACAACTTTGAATTCCATTGTTTTACCAACGTAAACATCGTAATCACGGATAGGTTTAATGTCGATTTGTGATCCTGGTAAGAATGCTTCTACACCCATGATGTCAACAATTAAACCACCTTTAGTACGGCTTTTCACGAAACCATTAATAATGGTATCATTGTCAAGCGCAGCGTTGATGGTTTCCCATGAACGTTGTGTTTTTGCTCTCTTGCGAGATAAAATCAACTGACCATTCGCATCTTCTGGAGCTTCTACGAAAACATCCACTGAATCGCCAATTTTCAAATCAGGTGTATCTCTAAACTCTGAAGTAGAAACTAAACCGTCAGATTTGAAACCTACGTTTAATACTACGTCTTTGTTGTTAATTGATACAACGATACCACTAATGATTTCGCCTTGAGTGATTTGGTTGAAAGTATCTGTGTACATATCTTCAAACTTTTTACGGTCTGCGTCACTGTAGTTACCAAATACTTTATCATCTGCATCCCAATCAAAATCTTGATCTGGTGTTGCTAATGATGATTTGATTTGTTCGATAGAAACCGAATCAGCTTCTGACTCAATTGTTTCTTTCTCGGTTAGACGAGCGTCTGCACCTTGTAGTTCGGCATTTGTTGCCTCTAGTTCTTTTTCTGCTACTTGTTTTTTAGCCATTAATTAATAATCTCCTTTGTTCCCTATTTAGGGACTGCAAAGGTAGAAAATTATTTTTTAAAAGAAAAGAATTTTTTTGATTAATGTTGCTGATTTTTAAGTCTTTAGTATGAAGTCTAATGCTTGAGGTCTATTTGTAAATTTAAACTCTTAAAAAAATCTTATTAATTCTTGTTGTAAACGCCTTTGGTAAAACCTTCGCCTATTAATGTTTGGTTATCTCTAATCATTAAAAGAATGGTATTCTCTTGTTGTTTAAGCTTAATCATTTCGCCTTCAATAATGTATTTTGCTGTAAATAAAGAGTCGGCATAAGTATCTTGAATAACTACAGAATCCTTTGATTTAAAATCGAAAGAAAGGTATTGTGTATCGCTATCACTTGTAAATTTTCCGCTAATGGTTTTTTGAACTAAAAACATACTAAAACATAAATATCCTATTGAAATTACACATACTATAGCAAAAACCATTAAAGGTTTATTGTGCATTAAGAATTTGAAAATCAGAAATAACATGGATAATAAAACCAAAGCTACCAGACTGATAAATAAAATATTGGAATCTTCTTTAATAACTGCAGGTTTTACCTCAACTACTTTTGGTTGTACTTTTTGAATTGGTGCAGGCGAAACTCTTTGTAAAAATTCGCTACTTACCCAACCTTCGCCGTTGGTAACTTTAACTTTAAAATATTTGGCATCGGTAGAATCTAATACTTGTACATTTTCATTTTGAGGGACAAAACCAATAATTTTACTATCAGTGCTATTCGTTTCTCTAACGCGGAGTTTGTCTGCAGTTACTTTGTATAGGTCTTGCGCACTTAAATTAAGGCAAAAAAGGATTAATGCTATTGAAAAAAGGAAGGATTTACGTGTCATATTTTTAAATTGAACGCATAAAAATTACAATGCGAATTTTGATATATCAATTGATGAGATATTTTACGGCTCAAAATTAGGAAACCATTTTATAATATTGCTACAGAATTGAATATAAACAGTAATAAAAACGAATTGTTTGCTCTTTTATTGAGTTTGATTTTTCTTTCAAACATTATAATAAAAGAATTTTCTATTTTAAAAGACCTGAAATAACTTTATCTAATTTAGCTTTATTTTTAGCTACAGGCGCAAGGTTATAAATGGCTACAGTTTTAAATTCTATTGGATGACTTTCACTTTGTAATGAAATGTAACCCTCAGTTAATGCTTTGCCGTCTTCTTTAACTTTTGGATCATAATTACTGACATTGCCGCCGCCAATTTGTGGTTTAGTGTAGGTTAGTACTAACTCTTTATTTACAAAATGTTTAATTACAGAATCGCCTAAGACTAAAAATTCTGCTGTTACCCATTGGTCGCCATGAAAAGTTTTAGAATTAGATTCTAAACAATGTATTTTATTTAATTTATCATTCAAATAAACCGTTGTTCCGGGTGTACAAACATTACTAGTATGTCTTTCACTTACGCCGTCTCCGCCCAAAATTTGTCCTTCAATAGAAATTGGAAAATCTTGATCTTTTAACATTGTTTTTGGATCTTGACAATGTAACATTGCACCACTATTTCTATATGCCCATCCTTCGCCTCCTTTTGCTTGTTCGCCAACAAATCGGTATTGAACTTTTAAAAGGTAATAAGAAAATGGCTTGTTGTAAAAAATATGTCCATATTGTTGGTTGAAATCAGTATAACCTTCATAACCTACTTTCATTAAGCCATCTTCAACTTTAAAGGTATTGGCATAGTTGTCGTTTAAGTCGTGCTTTGCAATTTTTACTGTCCAATTTTTTAAATCTTTACCGTTAAAAAGATTAATCCAACCTTTTTGAGCTATAGCAAGTTGTGCGGAAAAAACAAATAATGTAAGTATGAAAATTGATTTTACAAGTTGATTGAATTTCATGAAGTTCTTTTTTGAATAATCTAAAATAACATTTTTGTTTAGGATAACAACCAATAAAATAATGGGTAAATGTTTAACCTAAAAAAGGTTTCACTTTACTTAAAGCAAATTCTAATTGTTCTTCTTCAGTAATATCTGTATTGTCTAAAATTATTGCATCATCTGCTCTAGTTAAAGGACTTTCTACACGTGTGGTATCTGAAAAATCACGATGTGCTAAATTTTCGAAAACTTCTTCTAATGTTGTCTTTTTATCGCCTTTGGCAATCATTTCCTTATGCCTTCTTTCTGCTCTAACTTTTGGATCTGCGGTCATAAAGAATTTAACTTGTGCATCTTCAAAAACAGCAGTGCCAATATCACGGCCATCCATTACTATGTTTTTAATTTTGCCCATTCTTTGTTGTTGCTTAACCATATCGTAACGAACGGCTTTATTGGCAGAAACCTCACTTACTTTCTCAGAAACGGGCATTTGCCTAATTTCATCAGAAACTTCTTCTCCATTTAATAGAATATGAGATTCGTAATCTCTAGCATGAAAATTTAATTCGATGTGTTGCAATGCTTCTTTTACAGCATCTGGATTGTTAATGTCAATTTTGTTGCGAATAAAATATAGGGTTACTGCCCTGTACATGGCACCGCTATCAATGTAAATAAAACCTAATTTTTTAGCCAATGCTTTTGCCAGAGTGCTTTTTCCGCAAGAAGAATAGCCATCAATGGCAATAACTAGATTTTTTCTCATGTATTACAAAGGTAGTACTTTGATTTTGTTTTATAAAAGTAGAAAATACGATTAATTAAAAAATAAACTTTCTATAAATTACCTTTGTTAAATGATGCCTGCTAAAGAAAACCTAATAAAAGAATGCACTTTTAAAACTTCTAGAAGTGGAGGGAAGGGAGGGCAAAACGTAAATAAAGTTTCTAGCAAGGTAGAATTGATTTTTAATGTTGCCAGTAGCGCTCACTTTACTGAAGAACAGAAAGAATTAATTAATGCTAAATTAGCAACAAGGCTCGATTCTGAAGGTAACTTACATATCGTTTCTCAAGAAGATAGAAGTCAGCTTTTAAATAAACAACGTACAATTTTAAAGTTAGAGGCTTTATTAATTAAAGCTTTACATGTAGAAAAGAGACGTAAACCAACAAAAATACCTAAATCGGTAAAAGAAAAAAGACTTCAAAATAAATTGATGATTTCATCAAGAAAAGAAACTAGAAAAAAACCAGGATTAGATTAATCTGTTTTAATTAAACCTATAATACATAGAAATTGAGCCATATTGATGGGCTTTAGCAGTACTTTTAACTTCTTTAGATTTAAAGGTTAAACCGAAATCAAAAGTAAAACGTGGCGTGCTGTAATTCAAACCAAGTTGTTGAGCAAACACTAAAGGTTTTGTTTCAAAAGTAACTGGGCTATCCTTATTAAACATACTTCCTTGTATCGTAGCATCGTATGCAATAAAGTTTAGCTGTGGTTTTGCGTAAAAGAAATACTCATTGTTAACTAATCTCTCTGTTTTGCTGTTGTTACTAATTTGCGAGTTGGTATAGGCTGAATTAAATAATTGATTAATGTCTCCTGATCTTAATAATATGCCTATTCCTGCGCCACTAAAGGTTGTGCCAATATTGACATAACTCTCTAAAGAAAGATCAGATTTATAGGCCTCAGAACGACCTAATAATTTAGTGAATTGCGTAGTTAAGTTAATAGTTGGTTCATTTTTAATTTGATATTCCCAGCCCTTAATTTCATAAAAACCAACTATTTTATGCAATAGTTTTTGTGCATCTTCTCCTAAAGCATTTGGTCCAACTGTACCTAGTTCTAATCCGAATTTTAAAATGCTTTCTTTTTTGTAGAAAAGGTTAACATTTGCGCCAGCATAAAGATAACCAGCAAATGGTCTGTCTTGAGTTTCCATTTTTGGACTATAGCCAGAAATTGGATTATACATTTTTTGACCAGCAGAAATTTCATAAGTAACTTTTTCTAAACTACTACTTAGTTTCTGTTGGTCTGTTGCATGCCTAAAATTGATGAATAAACCATTGGTATAGTAGCGATCTTGGCCGTAAAATAAATAGGCATCATTATCACTTTTAAATCCAAATTCATTTTTAAAATTTTGGGCAAAGCTCCCAATACTGATGCCAATTATTGATAAAGTAATTAGGAGCTTTAGCCTCATTTATATGTTAGAAATAGGTTTTTTAATACTTAAATCTTGCGCATTTTTCACTTTATCCTTCATTAACGCCAAATCTATCACTTCTTTCATTTCACTAACATAATGAAATTTTAAATCTTTAATGTAATCTTCTTTAATTTCTAGAATATCTTTCCTGTTAGATTTACATAGAATGATTTCTTTGATATTTGCTCTTTTAGCAGCTAATATTTTTTCTTTAATTCCGCCAACTGGCAATACTTTACCACGAAGCGTAATCTCACCAGTCATTGCTAGGTTAGATTTTACCTTACGTTGTGTAAATACAGAAGTTAGTGCCGTTAACATTGTAATACCAGCCGAAGGTCCATCTTTTGGTGTTGCGCCAGCTGGAACATGGATATGAATATCGAAATGATTAAATAACTCATTGTCAATTCCAAAAAGATCAGCGTGAGCCCTAAGATAAGCCAAGGCAATAATAGCTGATTCCTTCATTACATCGCCTAAATTTCCTGTTAAGGTCAATTTCCCTTTTCCAGGACTTAAACTAGCTTCAATAAATAGAATGTCGCCACCAACCGATGTCCACGCTAAACCTGTTACTACCCCAGCAACTTCATTGCCTTCGTATAAATCTTTATCATAAATAGGAGCGCCTAAAATTCGCTCTACATCAGTTAAATTTAAATTTGGCTCGTATGTTTCATCCATTGCAATTTTTGTAGCAATACCTCTTACTAGTGAACCAATTTTTTTCTCTAAACCACGTACACCACTTTCGCGAGTATAATCCTCAATCACTTTTTCAATTAAAGAAGTTTTAAGTAAAACATCTTTAGCTTTTAACCCGTGTTGTTCTTTTTGCTTAGGCAACAAGTATTTCTTTGCGATTTCAATTTTTTCTTCAATGGTGTAACCGTTTACTTCGATAATCTCCATACGATCTAATAACGCAGGTTGTATAGAGCTTAAAGAGTTCGCTGTAGCAATAAACAATACATTAGATAAATCGTAATCTGCTTCTACATAATGATCGTTAAACGCGTTGTTTTGCTCTGGGTCTAAAACTTCGAGCAAAGCTGATGAAGGATCTCCTCTATGATCAGAACCAACTTTATCAATTTCATCTAAAACAAAAACTGGATTGGTCGCACCTGCTTTTTTTATAGACTGAATAATACGACCTGGCATAGCGCCAATATATGTTTTTCTGTGACCACGAATTTCGGCTTCATCTCTAACACCACCTAAAGCAATACGAACATATTTACGGTTAATGGCTTTAGCGATAGATTTTCCTAATGATGTTTTACCAACTCCCGGAGGCCCAACTAAGCATAAAATAGGTGCTTTCATGTCTTTTTTTAATTTCAAGACAGCTAAATATTCTATGATACGTTGTTTAACTTTTTCTAAACCAAAATGGTCTTTATCTAAAATGCGTTGTGCCCTTTTAAGATCGAAATTATCTTTTGTAAAATCATTCCACGGTAAATCAAGCAACAATTCTAAATAATTCATTTGTATAGAATAATCTGGCGCTGCCGGATTCATTCTACCTAATTTCTCTAATTCTTTATTGAAATGATCGCTAATTCCTTTTGCCCATTTTTTCTTTTTGGCTCTAGTTTGTAAAGCTTCATATTCTAAATCTGTAGAGCTGCCTCCAAGTTCTTCTTGAATGGTTTTTAGCTGTGCATTTAAGAAATAATCTCTTTGTTGTTTATCTAAATCAGTTCGTACTTTAGTTTGAATTTGACTTTTAAGCTCTAAAATTTGTAATTCAGTTGTTAAAAGCTCCATTACCATTTCTGCTCTTTTGCGCAGATTACCCATTTCTAGCATCTTTTGCTTGTCAGCTACATCTGCGTTCATGTTTGAAGAGATGAAATTGATTAAGAAAGAAGTGCTTTCAATGTTTTTTAAGGCAATACCAGCTTCACTTGGAATGTTAGGCGAAAGCTGAATAATTTGAGAAGACATCTCTTTAATAGAGGCCACCAAATTTTTAAACTCTTTATCTGCCTTGTGCTTAGATTCTGCAAATTTAGCAACGATAACTTTAAAATAAGGTTCAGATTGAACCTCTTCTACCAATTGAAAACGTTGTTTACCTTGTATAATAACTGTTGTGTTACCATCAGGCATTTGTAGCATTTTTATAATGTGTGCTACTGTACCAACTGAATTTAATTGCTCAAATGTTGGGTCTTCTATAGATACATCTCTTTGAGAAACCACACCAATAATGCGATCTCCTTTATATGCTTCTTTTATTAATTTGATAGATTTATCTCTGCCAACTGTAATAGGAATTACAACTCCAGGAAATAAAACTGTATTTCTTAGTGGAAGAATTGAAAGAATGTCTGGTGTTTCTTCACTGTTCATCTCATCTTCGTCTTGTTGAGACATCAATGGGAAAAACTCGGTATCTTCATTTATCATTGGTAGTGCGTGACTAAAATCAAATTGATCTTCTTTACTCATTAATCGGGCCTTTTTAAATATATATTAACGACAAACTGACAGCCTTGTCGTAATGAAAGTATAAATGTTGTATTTAAGGATATAATTTCAACTCTTGTGCCAAAAGCATAAATGCAAGAAATGTCTGTTAAAAAGTCAGCCTTAAAAAATATTTAGCTACATATATCATATTTAAAATAAATTAACGTTTATTGATGATAATTACAAATGGTACGAAAATTGTATATTAGTAAACGCAAATTGCAATTAGCTTTAATGATATGTCTTTGAAGTATTTGTAGTGCTAAAAATGTAAACTGAATGAAATATTATAAAAAATCTATTGTATTATTAATTGTAACATCTATTTATTCTGCCTCTTTTGCTCAAGGTAATTTTGAGAAAATGGGAAAGCAAGCGTGGATTAACGGAGATTATAAAAATGCAATTGTACAATTAGAGAAAGCAGATAATACAGATCCAAATAATGCTAATGTTTTAAAAATGTTGGGTTATTCTTACTTTCAGTCTGGAGATTTCGAAAATTCAATTTCGGCATATAGCCGTTTAATTACTATAAAGCCAGCCGATTATTCTGCTTATTACTATCGTGGAAAAGCGAGATTAAATATCGCAAACTCGCCGAAAGAGTCTTTAAATCAAATGAGAGAGAATTTTTATTTATCGGCTATAAAGGATTTTACAAAAGCAATTGAAATCAATGGCGAAGAAGATATCCAAATCTTACAAAATAGGGGTTTAGCGTATAAAGATTACGCGATATATAAATCTTATAAAATTAAAAAGAACACGGAAAAAGTAGCCTGTGTTGCTTTATTCAATAACTCAATCTCAGATTTCCAGAAAGTATTAACGATGCAACCCTTAAGAAAAGACATTATTGGCTGGGTAGATTACGTTAAAGCTCAAGTAACGAGTTTAAAGTAAAAAAATAAAAATAGTAAAAGGAGCTTCATTTTTTTGAAGCTCCTTTTATTTAAAACCTTCCAGTCACCTGATATGTTTTTGGGTCCATTAATTTAATGTCTTGCAGCTTTTTAATTTGATACAAACTATCTGGATAATATACCAAGCTATCTTTTGAAGTGTACAATCTATTGGTAGTGGTAATGAAAATTTTGATGCCATAGATTTTATCTTTAAGATAAGTTATTTCTACTTTTTTTACAGGTATTTTCTCGTTTTGAGTAAGATAAATTGTTGTCAAATTATCTTTCTGAACTTTGAATGATCCTCTCCAAGAAGCCTTATTGATATCGGCAGCAATGAAAGATTCAAATTCCTTCTCCCAATTGTTAATTTTAATATTTTTCTCTTCGCTTTGGCCATTAACCATTACGGTTTTGTGGATTTGAACATTAGCCTTGCTTAGGCGTTGAGCTTCAGCTTTAAAATAGCTGTCTAAATCAAAATAGAGTTGAGCACTTGTTTTGTCTTGTTCTTTTAAAGTACAAGAGCTGTAAAAAATAACTAAGCAGAAAAAAAATAACTTTCTCATTAAATTAAACAATCTCCTGTCATAATAGCTGGAATTTCAATACCCATTATTTTTAAAATGGTAGGTGCAATATCTCCTAATTTTCCATCAGCAATGCTTTTATAGTCATTGTCAATTAAAATACAAGGCACTAAGTTAGTGGTGTGTGCAGTATTTACAGATCCGTCATTGTTAATCATAAATTCAGAGTTACCATGGTCTGCCAAGATGATAAATGAATAACCATTTTCAATTCCCGTTTTAACAACTTGTGCTGCACAGGCATCGGCAGTTTCTACGGCTTTAACCACTGCATTAAATACACCAGTATGACCAACCATATCTGGGTTTGCAAAGTTTAAGCAAACAAAATCTGGCCAACCGCTAACTAATTCTTTGTTAATCGCTTCGGTAATTCCTGCAGCACTCATTTCTGGCTGCAAATCATAAGTTGCAACTTTTGGCGAAGGAATTAAAATTCTTTTCTCATTGATAAATTCTTTTTCTCTGCCACCAGAGAAGAAAAAAGTAACATGAGGATATTTTTCTGTTTCCGCAATGCGGATTTGATTTTTATGGTTTGCTTCCAATACTTCGCCTAAAGTATTTGATAAATCGTCTTTAGTAAATACAACCTTTACGTTCTCAAAATTCTCATCGTAAGTGGTCATGGTAACATAATACAAAGGCAATTTTTGCATTCCAAAATCTGGGTAATCATGCTGGCATAAAGCTGCGGTAATTTCTCTTCCTCTATCTGTTCTATAATTAAAGCAAATGACTACATCATCAGGTTTAATTGTTGCCGTTGGCTCTCCATTTTCATTGGTAATTACAATTGGCTTGATAAATTCATCGGTTATGTCTTCATCATAAGATTTTTGAATAGCTTGTTCAGGGTTTGAACTTTTTTCCCCAACGCCATTCACCATTACATCATAAGCTAGTTTTATTCTTTCCCAGCGACTATCTCTGTCCATGGCGTAATAGCGACCAATTAAACTCGCAATTTTACCAGTAGAATTTTTTAAATGTTCATTTAAGTTTTTGATAAAGCCTAATCCAGAATTTGGATCAGTATCTCTACCATCTAAAAATGCATGAATAAATACATTTTTTAAATCTTTTTCATTTGCTGCATCGCATAATGCTTTCAGGTGATTGATATGTGCATGCACACCGCCATCCGATACTAAGCCTATAAAGTGAACAGCTTTGTTGTTATCTTTTGCGTATTTAAATGCATTAACTAAAATTTCGTTTTGTTGTAAAGATTGATCAGCGATTGCTTTATTAATTCTTCCCAACTCTTGGTAAACCACTCTTCCAGCGCCTAAGTTCATGTGCCCAACTTCAGAGTTACCCATTTGTCCTGCTGGTAAGCCTACTGCCTCTCCAGATGCGACTAATTTTGAATTAGGATATTGTGTGATTAGTGAATCGAAAAATGGAGTGTTTGCAGTATAAATTGCATCTGATTTGTCTTTTTTTCCATATCCCCAACCATCAAGAATAAGTAATACGAGTTTTTTTGCTTTCATTAAATTTGCTTTTTATAGCTTAAACAAGTCAAATTTTATTACTTTGGCTTTGTTATTTAAGCAAATATAATTTTAAAACCACTTTAATTATAAGTTTTTCCATTTTATGATTTGTTAGTGGCATAATTTTGGCTTACTGTTTACTTAATAATTGATACAAATGATAAAACCATTACTTGCCTTTTTATTTTTATTGGTGCATTTTACCCCAAATAATGCATTTCAGGCAGATATTGTAGATCAATTAGCTGCTCATTTTAAACTAGGAAACTCTAAAGAAATTGCTAAAAATTTCTCGTCGTCTGTAGAATTGATCATTTTAGACCAAGAAGATGTATACAGTAAAGCACAGGCAGAGCAAATTTTAAAAGATTTTTTCATCAAAAATCCCCCAAGTAAAGTGGCTATCATACACCAGTTGAATAATGCTCCTTTTCGCTTAGGCATTCTTTCGCTGCAAACTAAAAATGGTAAATTTAGAGTTACCATCTCAATGGCACTTAAAAAGCCTTCTAACACTTTCTTAATCACCGAATTACGGATAGAAGCGGATAAGGAATAGAATTTAAGCGGTAAATTGTTAATTTTGTAATAAAAATACTGACTTGGATAAAAATATAATAGATCATTTTATTAAAAATGCTATTGCCGAAGATATTGGCGATGGAGACCATACTTCGCTTTCTACGATACCATTAGGCACTAAAGGAAAGGCAAAGTTAATTGTTAAAGATGATGGTATTTTGGCTGGTGTAGAATTGGCTGTAGAAATATTTAATCAAATTGATTCTTCTTTAAAAGTTACCGTATTGATAGTTGATGGTACTCCAGTTAAATATGGAGAAATTGCACTTACTGTTGAAGGAGCTACGCATTCAATTTTATTGGCTGAAAGATTAGTGTTAAATTGTATGCAACGCATGAGTGGTATTGCCACAACTACCAATAGAATAGTTCAATTGCTAAAACCATACAAAACAAAAGTATTAGATACTAGAAAAACCACACCAGGTTTAAGATACTTAGAGAAGTGGGCTGTTAAGATTGGTGGAGGTGTGAACCATCGTATAGGTTTGTACGATATGATTTTAATTAAAGACAATCATGTTGATTATGCAGGCGGAATTGCAAATGCGATTATTGCCGCAAATAATTATTTGAAAGATAAAAATAAAGATCTTGCCATAGAAATAGAGGTGAGAAATATGGAAGAATTGAAACAGGTGCTTGTTCAGGGTAATGTAGATAGAATTATGCTTGATAATTTTGAATTACCACTACTGAAAGAAGCAGTTGAATTAATAAACGGAAAATTTGTTACTGAAGCTTCTGGAGGTATAGTAGAACAAAACGTAACTCAATATGCAGCTTGTGGTGTCGATTTTATATCAATGGGTATCTTAACACACTCGGTGAAGAGTTTAGATTTAAGCTTAAAAGCTTTTTAATCTTTAATTTTTTAACACTAGAATTTTATTTTTTAGTATAATTGCTTTAATGATTTCGATCTACTCAATTTCAGCGTTAATTTTTGCTTACTTATTTGGTTCCATACCTACTGCCGTTTGGCTAGGGCAAGCCTTTTATGGTGTAGATGTAAGAGAATATGGCAGTGGTAATGCAGGAGCAACTAATACTTTTAGGGTTTTGGGTAAAAAAGCAGGTATTGCCGTAATGCTGATTGATATTTTTAAAGGTTATACAGCTACTCAGCTTGCTTATTTTATCGGGCTTTCTGTAACTGGGCCACACACTTCATCACAATTTGTTAACTATCAATTGGCTTTAGGTGTAATTGCGGTTATGGGGCATTTGTTTCCAATATTTGCTGGTTTTAGAGGCGGTAAAGGCGTTGCTACATTGTTTGGGATGATATTAGCCGTTAATCCATCTGCAGCTATGCTTTGTGTCCTTGTTTTCGTAGCCGTTCTATTAGCAACAAAATATGTTTCTTTAAGCTCTATATGTGCTGGGTTTACATTTCCAATTGGTATTGTATTTATCTTACACTCTTCAGTTAAATCTGAAGTGCTATATGGAATTTGTGTTTGCTTACTAATTTTAGTTACACATCAGAAAAATCTGGAAAGGCTACTTAAAGGAAAAGAAAGTAAAGTGTATTTATTCAAAAGGAAACAAAATTAAAAGTTTATTGTTAATATCTAAAAGGTAGTCATTAATAGAAAATTATAATTTTGATTATGGCTTCATAATAGCTACTTTTTAATTAAATGATAAAACATATTACGCTCATAAAAAACTAAAAATGAAAAAATTAATGATTATTGGTATTGCTACTACTTTACTAGCGATATCAGCTTGCACAAGTTCAATTGTTCCTTTAACAGGACGAAAAGTGAGTACTTTTGGTGTTAGTGCTGCAGATTTAGAGCAACAAGCCGCAATAGGTTATTCAGAATTGTTAAGCGATCCTAAGACTAAAGTTGTTTCATCAAACTCGGCTAATACTCAAATGGTAAAAAGAGTTGGGAATAAAATTGCTGCTGCTGTAACGCAATACATGAATGCTAATGGCTATGGCGAGCAGATTAAAAGTTATAAATGGGAATTTAATTTGATTGAAAGTCCGGAGATAAACGCTTGGTGTATGCCAGGTGGTAAAGTTGCTGTATATACTGGTATTCTGCCAATTACAAAGGATGAAGCTGGTTTGGCTACGGTAATGGGTCACGAAATTGCACATGCCATTGCACAACATTCTGTAGAGAGAGCATCAGATATGTTTAAGGCACAATTAATTGGAGTTGGAATAGGGGCTGCTGCAGGCGATTCAAAATATGCGGATTACATTAATCAAGCTTACGGAATTGGAGGTCAATTGACCATTCTGAGCTATGGTAGAAAACAGG
>JAIELS010000194.1 GCA_019752795.1 Sphingobacteriaceae bacterium | reverse complement strand
TGTATCGTTAGTAGGAATAGTAAAAGCCAATAAAACTCCTGCAATTGTTGCGTGAATACCAGAATGGTGCACAAAATACCAAAGAAAAATTCCTGGGATTAAATAAAACCAAAGTGATTTTACTTTAAAATAATTAAGGGCTAGCAATAAAGCAAAAATACCACCGCCCATTAATAGGTAATTCCAATGAATTTGTTCAGTATAGAAAATGGCAATTACTAAAATGGCGCCCAAATCATCGGCAATTGCCAATGCGGCCAAAAATATTTTTAAAGATGCGGGTACACTTTTACCCAGCATAGCAATAATGGCTAAGGCAAAAGCAATATCGGTTGCCATTGGTATTCCCCATCCCGAAGCAGTTGCTTCACCTTTGTTAAAGAAGAAATAAGTTAAAGCAGGAATAGCCATTCCGCCTACAGCTGCTAATACTGGTAAAGAGGCTTTTTTAACGGTGGATAATTCCCCTTCAATTAATTCACGTTTAATTTCTAAACCAACTAAGAGAAAGAAAATAGCCATTAAGCCATCATTAATCCATGCTGAAATACTGTATTTTATTTCAACGCTACCAATGTTAAATCCTAAATTTTGACTCAAAAAAGTCGAAAAATTAGTGGCAAGGCTAGAGTTGGCGATAATAAGTGAAATAATAACACAGAACAGCAAAATAATTCCGCCTACTTTTCCAGATTGGAAAAATTTTTGAAATATTAAAAGGTTAATTTTTTTTGACATGGCTAAAAATAATAAAATGCCGGCTAAACCCCTGTGTTTTCATGTGTTTTTTTAGGCTATGTTTAGCTATAACTATAAATAGTCATCAATATTTCCTTTTCCAGCTCTGATTACTTCAAAATCTCCAGAAGTACAATCTATTACTGTCGACGGTTCATTATCTCCATAACCACCATCTACAACTGCATCAACTAATTCTTGATATTTTTCGTAAATTAATTCAGGGTCTGTAGAATACTCAATCAATTCATCATCGTCTTTTATAGATGTAGAAAGTATCGGATTACCTAATGCCTCAACTATAGTTCTAGCAATATCATTATCAGGAACTCTGATACCGACAGTTTTTTTATTAGAACTTAATAGTTTTGGTACGTTATTGTTCGCATTAAATATAAAAGTAAATGGTCCAGGTAATGCTTTTTTTAATACTCTAAAAACAGTAGTGTCTATGGGTTTAATAAAATCAGAAATATGCCTTAAATCTGAACAGATAAAAGAAAAATTAGCTTTTTCAGGTTTTATTCCGCGAATGCGACAAATTTTTTCTATTGCTTTTTGATTAGTGATATCGCATCCTAAACCGTAAACTGTATCTGTTGGGTAGATGATAATTCCACCCTTTTTTAATACTTCTACTATTTGTTCAATAGCTTTTGGATTTGGGTTTTCTGGATAGATCTTGATTAGCATATTCAAAAATAACAAAAACTCATGTTGTTTGTTTAAAATATGTAAGTAAAAGAGTTTTATATCTACAAATACTTGTACGTTCGAGAGTGTTTATTTAGTTTTGTCGATTAATATTTATCATAGAAATAATGAAAAACACACCATTTAGGCAAGACCTAATGTTTCATCTTGATAAGGTCTTTTCCCAACATATTCCTTTGTGTGTTCTTGCACCAAAGGGAACAGCTACCGCTGTTTATATTAAGGTAAATTATAAGTATTAATTTACAACTTTCTATTTATTGAAATTTGAAAAAATACAATTGTAATAATTAAAATCTTTTTAAAGTATAAAAAAAATTCTGTTAACTTACAGCATACATGGTTTTAAGTTAGCAGATAATTAGCGCTTAAATAATATTTAATCAAGTAAAACCTCATTAATTGTGATACTTAAATAAAAGTGTCATAATTTAACTTAAAGTTTATGAGAAAAGCATTCATCGCTATTGCAGCATTTTTAGTTGCCCTTACTGTAATGTTAGGGTTATATCAACCATTTTTATTTTGGATATTTATTTTTACAGGCCCATTTGTAATTTTAGGTATTTACGATTTATATCAGCCGAAACATAGTATTGTAAGAAACTATCCAGTTTTTGGTAGGTTGAGATACTTTATGGAAGAGTTAAGGCCTAAAGTTTATCAGTATTTTGTAGAAAGCGATACCAATGGTAAGCCATTTAGTAGGTTAAGCAGATCTTTAATTTATCAAAGAGCAAAAAAGGAGAATGATACTATTCCTTTTGGAACTCAATTAGATGTGTATGAAAACGGTTATGAATGGTTAAGTCATAGCATTAATGCAATCAGTCATCACGAGTTGGACGTTAATCCTAGAGTAATGGTTGGTGGTCCAGGATGTAAACAACCTTACGCCGCAAGTATTTATAATATTTCTGCAATGAGTTTTGGCTCTTTAAGTCAGAATGCAATTTTAGCTTTAAATGGCGGTGCAAAAATGGGTGGTTTTGCGCACAATACTGGCGAGGGTGGAATAAGTGATTACCATAAAGGTCCAGGAGGGGATTTAATTTGGCAAATTGGAACTGGATATTTTGGTTGCCGAAATGAAGATGGGACTTTTAATTTCGATGCATTTGCAGAACGTTCTCAGCAAGAAAATGTAAAAATGATTGAGATTAAACTATCTCAAGGGGCAAAACCTGGTCATGGTGGTATGTTGCCAGCTAAAAAAGTTACTGCAGAAGTTGCTAGAATACGTTTGGTAAAAGAAGGTTTTGATGTAAATTCTCCACCTGCACATTCAGCATTTTCAAACCCATTAGAAATGGTTCAATTTGTGCAAAAACTACGTGAGCTTTCAAATGGAAAACCAGTAGGATTTAAGT
Organism: Sphingobacteriaceae bacterium; assembly: GCA_019752795.1. GTDB lineage: Bacteria > Bacteroidota > Bacteroidia > Sphingobacteriales > Sphingobacteriaceae > Pedobacter. Next base: position 12,050 of record JAIELS010000194.1, on the reverse strand, counting down.
TGTGTATTGGACGTAGAAGTGAGTTTTTCGCCATTTGTAAAGCAATGATTGAAACCGGTATTTATGTAGATTTTATTACAGTAGATGGAGGAGAAGGTGGTACTGGAGCTGCTCCGCAAGAATTTTCTAATGCGGTTGGTATGCCTTTAAGAGAAGGTGTTGCTTTTGTTTATGATGTTTTAAGCGGTTTTGACTTGAAAAAACACATCAAAATTATTGCCTCTGGTAAAGTGTCATCTGGATTTGATTTGGTTAAAAATATTGCACTAGGTGCCGATTTATGTAATTCGGCTCGTGGAATGATGTTCGCCTTAGGTTGTATTCAAGCTTTGGAATGTAATAGCAATACTTGTCCAACTGGTGTTGCAACTCAAGATGAGAGTTTAATGAAAGGTTTGGTTGTAGAAGATAAAACAGTACGTGTATTTAATTTTCATAGATTAACTGTTCAAAGTGCTATAGAATTATTGGGTGCAGCAGGTTTGAGACATCCACACGAATTAACTAGAGCTTATATTAACCGTAGAATTTCTCAAAACAATATGCAGTCTTATATCGAGACTTTCCCATATATTCCAGAAGGAAGTTTGTTAAAGACACCTTATCCATCTCAGCATGAATTAGGAATGGCTTTAAGTACTTCCGCAAGCTTCGCGCCAACAGATTTTAGAGTTTCAGCGGTAGATTACCAATCTGCAAACCCATATCAAGAATAATTTTTGAATAAGAGCTAAAAAGGCGATACTAGATTTAGTATCGCCTTTTTTATTTTTACGTCATTTCGAATGAAATGAGAAATCTATTAGATTAGCCTATCGGTTGGTATCTCACCAACCGATAGGAGAAAGTCCCCTTCAGGGGATTTAGGGGTTAAAACTCAGCGCTTTTTGGGAAACGAGGGAAAGCAATTACATCTCTAATATTTGTCATTCCGGTAACGAATAATACTAAACGCTCAAAACCTAAACCGAAACCTGCGTGTGGCGCAGAGCCAAAACGGCGAGTATCTAAATACCACCATAACTCTTCTTGTGGCACATTCATTTCTTCCATGCGTTTAGTTAGCATGTCCATACGTTCTTCACGTTGCGAACCACCAATCATTTCGCCTATACCAGGGAAAAGAATATCCATTGCGGCAACAGTTTTACCATCATCATTCATTCTCATGTAAAATGATTTAATGTCTTTAGGATAATCTGTTAAAATAACTGGTTTTTTAAAGTGTTTCTCTACTAAATAACGCTCGTGTTCACTTTGCAAATCAGCACCCCATTCGTCAATCAAATATTTAAATTGCTTTTTCTGATTTGGTTTAGAATGTTTTAATATTTGAATAGCTTCTGTATAAGTTAAGCGTTGAAAATCATTTTCTATGCAGAAGTTTAATTTTTCAATTAATGACAATTCACTTCTATCTTGCTGTGGTTTAGATTTTTCTTCTTCTAATAAACGATCATTTAAAAATGCAATCTCTTCTTTGCAGTTGGCTAAAGCATAGTTAATCACATACTTCATCATATCTTCTGCCAGCTCCATATTGTTTTCTAAATCTGCAAAAGCAATTTCTGGTTCTATCATCCAAAACTCAGCCAAATGGCGAGTAGTATTTGAATTTTCAGCCCTAAATGTTGGTCCAAAAGTATAAATCTGACCAAAAGCCATTGCAGCTAATTCGCCTTCTAACTGACCAGAAACCGTTAAATTAGTAGCACGACCAAAGAAATCTTCAGAAAAATCTACTTTTCCATCGTCAGTACGAGGAGTTTTATCGAAATCTAAAGTGGTTACCTTAAACATTTCACCAGCACCTTCAGCATCACTTGCGGTAATAACTGGCGTGTGCATGTAAACAAAACCACGTTCGTTGTAAAATTGATGTATTGCAAATGCTAAGGCATGACGGATTTTAAATACTGCATTAAAAGTATTGGTACGGAAACGTAAGTGTGCTTTTTCTCTTAAAAATTCTAAACTATGTTTTTTCGGCTGTAAAGGATATTCTTCCGCATTACTATCACCTAAGATCTCTATGTTAGTAGCTTTGATGTCAACTTTTTGTCCTTTACCTATTGATTCAACTAAAGTTCCAACAACAGAAATAGCCGCACCAGTAGTTAGTCTTTTTAATAATTCATCTGGTGTATTTGTAAAATCTACTACAATTTGAATATTGCCCATACATGAGCCATCATTTAAGGCTATAAATTGGTTGTTACGAAAAGTACGTATCCAGCCCATCACTTTAACTTCGGTATCAAATGCTGTAGAAACTAGCAGGTCTTTAATTTTTTCTCTCTTTATCATGCTTTTTCACTCTATAAGGGTGTCAAAAATAAGGATTTAAACCTAAAAATCCTTATTAGTTTGAGTTAAGTTTTTTTAATTATGGTTTATACGATTTAGTTTATTATTTTTAGAAAATACTGATTATTAGTTGTGTTAATTCTAGGAAAAAAACTTAGTGGTAAAACCCTTATTGGTCATCCGAAATTATTTTCTTCAGAGGAAAGGATTTTCAATACAGTGTGTATAATTGCCTTCATTACCATGTGTTTTGAAGTGCCATTTAATTTCTTCGTTGGATTATATATTCCAGCTTTATTGTGTGTTTTTGGTGTATTTCTTTCTGCAGGTTTATACTATTTATCTCGTTTTAAAAGAAAAAGCAACATCGGAATTAAATTATTCTGCGTTGTTACTAATCTTTTATTCGCAATTAATTATTTTTTTAACTCTGGTATTGCTGGCCCTAATCTTTTATTGTTTTGTTTAGGTTTTTTACTCATTGTTGCAATTATACCTAAAGAGCAGTTTAAGTTTTGGGTACCAATAAATATTTCAATTGTAATCTTAATTTTAGTTCTAGAATATTTTAATCCCCAGTTAACTACTAATAATTATAATAGCGAAACAAGTAAGGTAGTAGATTTTGCTATCACTTATTTTGTAGTCGTACTTTTAACTTATTTTACAATAAATTACATTAGAGAGAATTATGATTATGAAAAGAATTTAGTAATTCAAAAAAATGAAGCTATTGAAGAGCAAAATTTAATTTTAGAAAAATTAAATACTGAAAAAGATAAATTATTCTCTATCGTTACTCATGATATTAGAACCCCGCTGAATTCTATACAGGGTTATTTAGAAATTTTAGCTGATGAAACAAGCATTACAGATGAAGAAAGAACTCTTTTTAGACAACAACTTTTAGAAATTACGATTGATACTTCTAAAATGTTAACAAATCTACTTTCGTGGTCAAAAACACAGTTAGAAGGAACTAGGGCTAATCTAACTAGATTAGAAGTTAAAACTGCTTTAATTAATGGGTTAAATATTGAAAAAAATATAGCAATAAAGAAAGGTGTTCAATTAGCTGTTTTTAGTGAAAATGATTTATTTATATCTGCTGATATGAACATGTTTGAGATAGTGATTAGAAATTTAGTTAATAACGCAATTAAATTCACAAAAATAGGTGGAGAAGTTATTGTTAATGCAACTAGAAAAGATGACGAATGTTTAATTACAATTAAAGACAATGGTTTAGGTATGAATCCAGAATTACAAAATTCTCTATTTAAATTAACTGCTTCATCTACTTATGGCACAAATAATGAACGAGGTATAGGTATTGGTTTATTGCTTTGCAAAGATTTTACAGATATGCAAGGTGGTAAAATATGGTTTGAGAGCAAAGAGGGGAGTGGCTCTACTTTTTATCTATCTTTTAAAACAATTAGTTAATTGGTAAAGAGATAAAAAATGAAGCGCCTTTATTTTTGCCTTTACTTTCTGCCCATACTTTTCCACTGTGTAATTCTATAAGCATTTTAACTATTGATAATCCAATTCCGTTTGAATGTTCTTTGCCCGTTGGTATAGCACTTAATTTGGCAAATTTTACAAATAACTTATTCATATCTTCTTCCGTTAATCCTTGACCTTGGTCTTTAAATTCTACAATTAAGTTATTTTCTATAGCACTTACATTAACTTTAATTTCGGAGTTTATATGAGCATATTTTAAAGCATTACTCATTAAATTTTCAAAAGCTTCTTGAATCCTTTTAGCGTCTGCTAAAACAATTGTATTGCAATTATTAGTAATAGTTACAGTTTGCTTTTTTTGTAATGCTAATAGTTCAAAATTTCTTTTTACTTGTTTTAAAACATCAAGTATATCAATTTCTTTAATTTCTAGTTTAAAGTTGGCATTCTCAATTTGAGATAAATCTAATAGGTTATTTAAGCAGATTAAGGTGTTATTAGCAGCATTTTTTATTCTATCGGCAAAATCAATTACAATTTTCGGTTCATTTGCTTTTCTTTTAATCAGCTCTGCTGAAAGTGAAATCGTTGTATTTGGATTTTTTAAATCATGAACAATTCTGTTCATCATTTCAGTTTGTGTATGTAAAGCTTTGCGAGTGGCTAGCTTTAGTTCTAGCTCATCCATTACTATTGAAGAGAGCGTTTCTAACATCTCTAATTGCTTAAGAGTTACTTTACGTGGCTTAACATCTAAAACACAAACTGTGCCCAGCTTTAATCCCTCTATTGTTGTTAATGGTGCGCCTGCATAAAACCTTACCCCATTTTGCATGGTTACAAACGGGTTTTCTTGTAAACTTGGCTCGGCTAATAAATCTTCAAATAAAGTAACCTCATCATTTAAAATTGCAGTAGAGCAGAAGCTATCTTTCCTGTCAATTTCTGTAGCGTTTAATGGGCTAATATTTGTTTTAAAAAATACGCGATTATCATCTACAAATGTGATTTGTGCAATTGGTGTATTGAATATTTGTGCGGCTAAAAATGCAATTTTGTCAAAAGTTATTTCACTTGGTGTATCTAATATATCATACGAGTAAAGTTTTTGTAGACGTTCTTTTTCATTTTTAGAAATTAATGAAGAACTGACTTTTGAAATATTCATTTGGACAAGTTAAGGAATTAACAAATATAGCTTAATCGGATTATAATTTAGCTTACTCTTTTAAATAGATTGATTACAAAAAAAAACCAGTCGATTTACTCAACTGGTTCTTTATAAATTATATCTTTCCGACTTCCGGACTGTAAACTTTCTGACTTATGATGCTAGTACTTTAGTTACTAGATCTGCTGCTTCTTTTAAAGCGATTGCAGAATATACTTTTAGACCAGAATCGTCAATTAATTTTTTAGCTTCAACCGCATTTGTACCTTGTAAACGGCAAATAATTGGAACTGGAACATCGCCAATTTCTTTATAAGCATCAATTACACCTTGTGCAACTCTATCGCAACGTACAATACCACCAAAAATGTTAATGAAAATTGCTTTTACGTTAGGGTCTTTTAAAATAATATTGAAACCAGCTTTAACGGTAGTTGCATTTGCAGTTCCACCAACATCTAAGAAGTTAGCAGGCTCGCCACCGGCAATTTTAATAATATCCATTGTAGCCATTGCTAAACCAGCACCGTTAACCATACAGCCAACGTTACCATCTAATTTAACATAGTTCAAGTTACTTTCGCTAGCTTCAACATCAGTTGGATCTTCTTCCAATTTATCACGCATTGCTGCATAATCAGGGTGACGGAACAAAGCGTTCTCATCCAAATCAACTTTAGCATCAACAGCTATAATTTTATCATCGCTAGTTTTTAAAACCGGATTGATTTCAAACATTGCCGAGTCGGTAGCATCATAAGCTTTATAAAGAGCGGCAATAAATTTTACCATTTCTTTATGTGCAGCACCAGTTAAACCTAAGTTAAAAGCAATTTTACGTGCTTGGAAACCTTGTAAACCAACTTTCGGATCAATTTCTTCTTTAAAAATTAAGTGAGGTGTATGTTCTGCAACTTCTTCAATATCCATACCACCTTCAGTACTATACATAATAATGTTTGTACCGTTAGCACGGTTTAATAAAACAGAAACGTAAAATTCTTTAGTTTCAGAAGCACCTGGATAATAAACATCCTGAGCAACTAAAATTTTATGTACTTTTTTACCTTCGGCGCTAGTTTGTGGCGTAACTAATTGCATACCTAAAATATCGGTAGCGCGTTGTTTAACCTCTTCTAAGTTTTTAGCTAGTTTTACACCCCCACCTTTACCTCTACCACCTGCATGTACTTGCGCTTTAATCACAACCCAGTCAGAGTTATAGTCAGTTTTCATTTTTTTAGCGGCTTCTACAGCCTGATCAACAGTTTCAGCAACTATACCTTCTTGTATAGCAACACCAAAACTCTTTAAAATTTGTTTACCTTGATATTCGTGGATATTCATCTGTTCAAAAATTTGCTCAAATCTACAATTTCAAAACCTTTATACAAAGTGTAAAAGCATTTAAAATGAAAACTATTATGTATTAATTGTAATGACTAAAGATTTTTACTTAAAATCTAATGTTATTTTATATTTGAGAAATACTGATAAGTTTGCCAATCTCTGTAATTCCATGATAACCAAGAATTATTGAGGTGTTTTTTTTCAAAGCTTGAGATACGAAAATCTAAATCTTTGTTAAAAGCTTCAATTCTCTTTCGCTCAGTTTCTCTTTGCAATTTTACAGGGTCTATTGGTGGTTTAGGCAATTCAACTGTTGTCGAGTCTGTTGGTGTAATTGCAACAGCAGTTGCAAGGCTTGTATGCTTGTAATCATCAAATTTTGCCACATATTTGTTTAACAAATTTCTATTCTGATCAAGTATAGGCAAGGTTTTATCAGACATTTCCATCAAATGTTCAACATCTAAAGCAATTCGGTCTCTACTATCAATATTGTAATTAACAATAAATGTATCCCAATTTACTATTCCAAGTACCAATAATAAAATATACCAAATTTGACCGTTAATTTTTAACAAATAAAATAATGTTTTTTGTTGAGCAACTTTGATATATACTGTAAATAAGCCGATGATGCATAATATTAAAAATACTAAAACTCCGATCCTTTTATGAGTTAGACCACTTAAGTTGATGTAATGATAATCTCTAATTAATACAGAAAAAACCAGAAATGTGTTTTGTATAATCCATGCGTAGGCAAGCAGTTTTAGCGTTTTATTTTTGCTGAAAAAGTTGATATTTCCGCTAAAGAAATATAAAATAACCAACATCGCCATAACAATACTAAAAATAAGTGAATTGGCACCTTCGTGTAATTGAGTAGAAAGATAAGTGTCATCAAATGAGTTAATATTGCCCAGCCAGAGGGTGTTAAAATCAATAACATTTAAAATCAGTATAAGCAGATTTAGAGCTGAAAAAGAGATTATTCCAATAATATTCTCGGTTTTAAGCGCCATTTTTTTGCTAATAATGGAACCTAAAAAGATTAATTTTAATTCGTGAATAAACGATGATTCGGATTTACTTTTCCTTTTTCTAATTAGATTTTCAGATAGATTTGCATCTATCTTTTCTAAGCCATTTTCTTTAAAAGCCAATAATATTCCGGCTGTAAATAAAACACCTAAAATAACATGTAGAAAACGAGCAAAGCTTAAATCACCAAAAATGAATGAAAAGATATCAGCGATGAAGTTGCTAATGTTAATCATAAGCGCTTCACCATATTTAGCAAAAACTGGATTTGCAATGGTGTAGATAATACTAAAAAATATCACTACAAAAACAGGAATGATTATGTATTTAATTGGTCGAAAAATTGGTTTTAAAGAGAAATTTCCAATTTTAATTGCTAATACTTTTTTAGCTAAGTTAATAGGGGAACTTGCTAACTGCAAAAAACCAGATAAAAGCGCTGTGAATACCGATTTAATTTGCTTGGCATGTATATAGCCAATAAATACGATTAACGTTAGGTAATAGCCGAAAATATTTAAAATTGAATGGTTAACAACAATTAGTAAAGCGGCTAAGAGATGGCTAAAAGCAATTATTATAGTTTTTTTATCAGCATAATGTTCTTTTTTAGTAAGCAGAATTACGAAAATGAATAAAGTATGCAGTAATAAATTTACGCCTAAACCTTCATTCCAGAACAGAAAGTTAAATAATACACCGCCACCAAAGATGGCGATGAGTTGTAAATCAATAGGTGTTTTCATGGGTTTATTTTTTTAAATCGCTTAATATTAGCTGCCTGCAAATGGCGACCCAAATATGCCTACGGCAAGTTCTGCCCATATTAAAAAGAGAACCAATAAAATGATTAAGGTAAATGCTAATTTTAATTGCGCAGATTTTACTATTCGTGTTACAATTTCTATGGTTACACCGGTTGCTAGTAGGAGTATACCCATAATTGTAAAGTCTTTAATATCCCATTTTACTTCGTTGGTAAATTGCATTGCTACTAAAGGGATTAATAAGATAAATACTACGATACCCACTACGATACCTAATCGCTGTACTACATTTGTTTTTGATGTTGTTTCTGTTTTCATGATTTTTATTTTAAGTTGATATAAAGTGCTTTGTTTTTCAAAGTGAATAGATAAAAAAAATTAAATTCCTTTGATCATTTTTTCTAAAGCATCTAAGTGTGCTTTAAAAGATTGTTTGCCTAGTTCTGTGATCATATACGTGGTATTCGTTTTTTTTCCGATAAAAGCCTTTTGAATTTTTAAATATTCCGCTTGTTCTAAAGTATTTAGATGAGATGCCAAGTTACCGTCAGTAAGCTCCAACATTTGTTTGAGTTCGTTAAAGCTTACGCTTTTATTTACAATAAGAATGGACATTACGCCAAGCCTTATTCGACTATCGAATATTTTATTAAGGGCTTCAATAGGGTTGTTCATTAATTTGTCCTTTCGTATTTAAAGTACATCATTAAGCCATAAACAATATGAAGTACGCCAAAGCCAAATGCCCAAAAATATAACCCGTATCCAATGTTGAACAAGGCTAAAGTTCCTAACACAATCTCGAAAATCCCCAAAAAACGAATATCAGTATAAGTGTATTTGCTAGCGTTAATTAATGCTAATCCGTAAAATATTAAGCATGATGGCGCAATTAAGCCGTAGCTATTTGGATGGTTAAGCAACAACGCGATAATGAAAAATCCACCAGCAATTAATGGGATGGCTAAATTAATCAATAATGTTTTAGCCGTTTTATCCCAAATAGGTAATTTCTTTTTTCTACTTTGACGATAGGTAAAAAGTAATCCGCCAGCTAGGGCAATTAATAGTACGCTAATTCCAATTTTTATTAGTTTAAATTCAATATTTAATTCTGCATCTACACCAAAACCATCGGCACCACTAAGGTATTTTTTCAATTCGCTATGTGCTAAATATGCTCCAATTAGTCCTACCAATCCAGCAAAAACACCAGACAAACCACTTAAAGATATAAATCTTGAAGAGCGATCCATCATTTTTCTGATATCGCTTAACGCATTTAATTGTTCTTCTTGTTTGTTCATTGTAAAGTACTTTGTAATTCAAAGTTAAATAATTAAATATGTATTCCAAATTTTTTTTAAAAAAATAGCTCATTTAATATCTCATAAACAATTAACCATTTTTATTTAAGTTTGTAGCATGTTAAAAGCTACTGGAATTAAGAAAGCTTATGGAAGTTTGCCAATTTTGAAAGGAGTAGATTTCGAAGTAGCAAAAGGTGAAATTGTGAGTATTATTGGTGCTTCTGGTGCTGGTAAAAGTACTTTGCTCCATATTTTGGGTAGTCTAGATCAGCCAGATGAAGGTACAGTAGAATTAAAGAGTACTGTAATAAATAAACTTTCTGGAGAATTATTAAGTGTTTTTAGAAATCAAAATATTGGCTTTATATTTCAATTTCATCATTTATTGCCAGAGTTTACTGCATTAGAAAATATTTGTATCCCTGCATTTATAGCCAAAAAAAGTAAAAAGGACGCAGAGAAAAAGGCTTACGAGTTATTAGAACTTTTGGGTTTAACAGATCGAGCACAACATAAACCCAACCAATTGTCTGGTGGCGAACAGCAACGTATTGCTGTAGCTAGGGCACTAGTTAACGAACCTGCAATTATATTAGCAGATGAACCGTCTGGAAATTTAGATTCGGCTAATGCCAATGCTTTACATCAACTGTTCATCAACTTACGTGATAACTTTAACCAAACTTTTGTTATTGTAACACATAACGAGGATTTGGCTAAAATAAGCGATAGGGTAGTAACCATGAAAGATGGTTTCATCATTTAAATTAAAAAATTGAAAATATTATTAACTGGCGGCAAATCTGCTGTAGCGTTAAAGCTTCTAAAAGCGTTTACTAAGTATAAGGTAGTGTTGGCAGATTATGGAGATGTTCCATTGTTTGTTAGTAAAGATTATCAATTGATTAGTTTAGGTAGTAAAAATGAAGACGTTTTGGCTCATACATTGTTAAATAACTGTTTAAACGAAGGTGTTGACGCCATACTTCCAATTTATACTTTTGAGATTGAAGCTTTGGTTAAAGCAAAAATTTTATTTAGTGAGTTTAATATTGAAGTACTTTTGCCAGAAGATACAGCTACTTATTCAAACGGAAGCAAAACAAATAATTGGGTAGTTTTTAAAAGTGGGGAATTGGTTTATACAACAACTTTGGATGAAGAAATTAATGCTTTAGCTACAAAGGAGAAATTATCTGGTGCATTTTATATCAATACGGATAAAAAACTTAAATTGATTACCGTTTAACAATACATATAAGAATCATATAATTTGGCGTTTGAACAATATATAAAAGGTAAAAAAGCAGTCGTTTTTGGATTAGATAATGTATTATATCCAGAAAAGGATTATTTGCTACAAGTGTATTATCTTTTTGCGGAGTTTATTTCTTATACAGAACAAATGGATGCAAAGAAGATTTTAGCTTTTATGACTGAGGAGTACACAGCATACGGTGAAGTTAATATTTTTAATAAAACTGCCGAAAAATTTAATATTCCATTAAAATATTCTAGTAACTTTATACTGCTTCATCAGACTGCACGTTTGCCATTAAAATTATTATTGTATCAGCAACTGCTTTCTTTTTTGCAAGAGCTAGTTTTAGAAAGAGTAAATATCTTTTTATTAGTAGATGGAAAACCAGAAATGCAAATCAATAAGATTAAACAATTAGAGTGGCATGGCTTAGAACAATATTTAAAAGTCTATTTCTCAGAAGAATTTGAGAACAAGCCTTCAACAAAAAGTTTAGAATTTATTATTAATCAACATCAATTAAAAAAAGAAGAAATATTAATAGTTGGATTTAAAAAAGAAGAGGAACAATTTGCAGCACTTGCAAACGTTGATTTCTTATCTATTGCAAATCTATTGTAACTATTTTTTCGTAATTTATGAACAGCTTTTTACTAAAAATACATATGAAATTAAAACAGATATTTTTTCTCACAGCAATTGTTTTGGTAACTTTTGCTTCCTGTAAAAAAACCGACCCAACACCTGTGCCGGTTCCGCCTCCAGGTACTCCAACTAGAGCAGAATTAACTAAAGATTCTATATTCTTATATGCAAAACAACTTTATTTATGGAGTGATGCTTTGCCTACTTATGATGCTTTTAAACCAAGAGGATATACTTCTAAAAGCACAGATCTTTTAAATTATGAAGCTGAATTACTAGCAATAGCTAATTCAGCTAAAAATCCTGCCACAAACATAGCATACGAGTATTACGCTAATGGAACTGATACCAAATATTCTTATATTTCTGATATTGCCAATAAAAATCCAACTGCCTATATTCCAAATAAAACTAGTGCTGTAGATTTAGAAGGTAATGGAAATGATTTTGGTTTAAAAATAAGTGCTTATGGGCAAAATGAAGGTGGGGTAGAACCATTTGTACTCTATGTAACTGCGGTTTATCAAAATTCTCCTGCAGATAAAGCCGGAATGGTTCGAAGTCATAAAATTTTAAAAATAAATAATCAAACTATTGGCGCTAACTATACAGCAGAACGTGATGGTATTAACACAGCACTAAATGCTACAAGTATAAAATTAGAAGGTATAACGCATGTAAATGGTATTCCTGATGCTCCTTTTACTGTTAATTTAACTAAAGCATCA
>JAIELS010000193.1 GCA_019752795.1 Sphingobacteriaceae bacterium | reverse complement strand
GACATCGCCTCAAAAATAGAAAACATAATTTGTAAATGCATTTTTAATGGAAAATCTGACAGAGATTAATGCGCTTGTTAAGTTATTGGATGATCCTGATGAGGAAATTTATCAGCATGTACAAGAACGCTTGTTAATTTATGGAAGTGAAGTAATTACTCACTTAGAAAGTGCTTGGGAACAATCATTAGACACATTATTGCAAGAACGTATTGAAAACATTATCCACACCATCCAATTTAATAATGTTAAAGAAGACCTTAATCTTTGGTATCAAAGCGGGGCATTTGATTTATTGCAAGGCGCTTTAGTCATCAATCGTTACCAATATCCAGATCTTGATGAACAAGCCGTAATTAACCAGATTGAAGAGATCAAACGCGAAATTTGGACTGGATTACAATATGAAATGAGTTCTATTGAAAAAATAAAGCTCATTAACCATGTTTTTTACCATCAATATGGGTTTAGTGGCAACACAAAAAACCACCACGATCCGCAAAACTCTTACCTAAACCAAGTATTAGAAAGCAAAAAAGGCAATCAAATTTCATTAGCTATTATTTATGCAACCTTAGCGCAAAAATTAGATATACCCGTGTATGGCGTTAATTTACCCCAACATTTTATTTTAGGTTATATAGATGAGCATAATGCTGAAAAGGAATATGGTGTTCTATTTTACATCAACGCATTTAACAAAGGTGCTATTTTCGGCAAGCATGATGTAGATCAATTTTTACGTCAATTAAATTTAGAGCCGCAGCCAGGATTTTATTCACCATGTAGCAATACTGAAATTATAAGGCGCATCATTCGTAATTTAATTTCGGCTTATGAAAAGTTAGGCACCATGGACAAAGTAGAAGAACTGAAACAGCTTCAAGAAATCTTAATTGAAAATACCCTTTAAAATTTGTAAATTGAAAAATGCTGAAAATTAACCGTTTAGCTAATGATGTGATTGGCCTACTCTTCCCAGAGTTATGCAATGGGTGTGGCACCCATTTATATTACGGCGAAAAAGAAATTTGCACCAAATGTTTATTCGATTTACCCTATACAGATTACCATCTTTTTGAAGAAAATAGAGTTGCTAAACAACTTTGGGGCAGATTAGCTTGCAATGCAGCAATGGCGATGCTCTATTTCAGAAAAGGAACTAAAGTCCAAAATCTGATACATAGTTTAAAGTATAAAGACAAAACAGCCGTTGGTGTTAAATTGGGAAACCTTTTAGGTGAGCGACTAAAACTAAGCGCACCATATGCGGCGATAGACTTAATTATTCCAGTACCGCTACATCCTAAAAAAGAAAGAGCAAGGAGTTATAACCAAAGTAAATATATTGCCGATGGCATTGCCGAAATATTAAATGTTCCAGTAAGCAATTCGCATTTATTGCGCAAACTACATACCTCAAGTCAAACGAAGAAAGCTAGGTATATTAGATACGAGAACATGCAAGATGTGTTTCAAATTAACAATATTGAAGAATTAAAAAATCTACATGTTTTATTGGTAGATGATGTAATTACTACTGGTGCTACAATAGAAGCATGCGGAAATTCGTTATTAACAGCGAACATAGCCAAACTCAGTATTGCGATAGTTGCATTTGCAGAATAAACCTATAAATATGATGCGTTTAAAATTCCTCTTATTTATTTTAACTGCCCTTTTATTTGCAGCTTGCAATAAGGATGAGGAAATAAATTTTGAAACTGACGCTAAATTATCTTTCTCTACCGATAGCATCTTGTTTGATACCGTTTTTACGGCGATAGGCTCAACAACTAGGCGATTAAAAATCTACAATAAAAATCCAACCGCAATTTTAATCAACAACATTAAACTAAGCGGCGGTAATTCATCTGCATTTAGCTTAAACATCAATGGTCAAGCTACTTCGGCTGTAGATTTAATTAAAATTAACGGCAACGATTCTATTAATGTATTTGTTAAAATCAATATCAATCCTTCAACAGATAATCTGCCATTTATTGTACAGGACTCCATTTTATTGTACTTTAACGGTAACAAAGAGCGGATCCCATTGGTTGCTTATGGGCAAAATGCAAACTTTATAATGAACAATAGCATTACGCAAAACACCACATGGAATAGTAAACTGCCTTATATTATTTATCAATCGGTTAGTATCGAAGAAGGTGTAAATTTAACTATTGCTCCTGGCACACGCTTATTCTTTCATAGTAATGCCACCATGAATGTTAAGGGTACATTAACCGCAAACGGAACAAAAAAAGACAGCATTATATTTACGAGTGACCGTCTAGAAAAAATCTATACCGAAGAACCTGGCCAATGGAATGGCATACACTTTTATCCTAGCAGTGAAAATTCTAAAATAAATTATGCGATTATAAAAAATGGTGTAGCAGGAATAACTGTAGATTCACTTTCTAAGAACGCAAGCCCCAAATTAGTTTTAACCAACACCATCATCAGAAACATGGAAGTAGTAGGTTTTTTAGGCTACCAAACAGATTTAACAGCCTTTAACAACCTTTTTAGCAATTGCGGACAATATTTAATGTATGGCGTTGGGGGCGGTAAATACAATTTAAAACAAAATACTTTTGTGGCATTAAATGTCAATTATCCTCGCAAAACAGCAGCAGTATATCTTTCAGACTTCATCAGTAGCACTCAATTTCAGAATTTGAGTTTAGAATTTATCAATAACATTGTTTGGGGAAACTTAGTAGATGAATTTGTAGTAGACAAAAAAGCACCCGCAAGCCTATTGAATGCTACGATTAAAAATAACCTCTTAAAAACTAGTCAAACTAGTTTAGCTAGCAATGGGAATATCTTAAACAAAGACCCATTATTCGTTAATGTTTCTGCTTTAAACTATAAACTAAATCAAAATAGCCCTGCTTTAAAAAAGGGAATAGACTTGAGCCAGGATTTATATTTTAGCACTTTTTTAAGGAAAGATTTAAATAACTTAAACAGAGTTTTTCCCTATGAGATAGGCTGTTACGAGGCCAAGTAAAAAAAATTTGAAATCGTTAAAACTAAATCGAGTTTCATTACGTTTATAATTACGAGAGCGTTAATTTAGATGGTAAGGGTTGATAGTTTATTATAAATTATCGACCCTTCACTATTTAAAGTAGGTTGCTAAAAGGCTCTTGATTTCATCGGGATTAAATGGTTTTAAAATATGTCCATTCATTCCAGCTTCTTTAAATTTCAAATTTTCATCGTGAAGCGTGGATGCAGTTAATGCAATAATTGGCAAATTTTTGAAATAATCTCCTGGTATTTCACGTATAATTTTGGTGGCGTCAAAACCATCTATACCAGGCATCCTGATATCCATAAAGACTAAATCGTAACTATTTTCAATAATCTTGTGGATGGCCTCCTCCCCATTAACAGCAAAATCAATGGTAAAACCCCACTTACTTAAGAAGCGCTTGGCAATTAAAATATTAACCTCGTTGTCATCAACCACTAAAATTTTCTTTGTATTAAAGTTACTTTGCAAAGCAACCGGCTTTACTTTTAATTCAGCTTCTGAAACTTGATTAAAATTAATCACAAAAGAGAATATGGTACCCTTACCTTCTGTACTTTGTACTTGAATGTCCGAATCGAATAGTTTAATTAATTTCTTGGTAATTGCTAATCCTAAACCAGTACCTCCATATTTCCTTGAAATATCTGTTCTTGCTTGGGTAAATGTTTCAAAAATATAAGATAATTTATCTTTTGGAATCCCTATGCCATTGTCTCTAATTTCGAAATAGATTGATGACAGATCTGTTTCATTTTTTTGTAGCTTAAGTTGTAATTCTACCTTACCTCCTTCAGTAAATTTAATCGCATTACCTAACAAATTCATTAAGATTTGGTATAACCTAGTTTTATCCCCTAATAATCGTTCAGGGATAAGATGATCATAAGTTAGACTTAATGAATTGCCTCTTTTACCGGCATTAATTTGTAAGGAGTTGATAATATCTACACATAAAGTATGTAAATCGAAGGGGATTGATTCTAGCTCAAGGTTACCCGTTTCAATTTTGGTAAAATCAAGAATATCGTTGATAATATTTAATAAATTTTCTCCAGAGAATTTGAGAATATTTAAATCGTCTAATTGCGTTGGTTTTGGATCATTTTCTAACAACAAATGCGTCATTCCAATTACCGCATTTAGTGGCGTTCTAATTTCGTGGCTCATTACCGATAGAAACATCTCTTTGGCTTCGCTCAACTGTATAGCTTGGGCCCTAGACTCAATCATCTCCTGCTCTACTTGCTTTCTTTGGGTAATGTCATTAATTAGCTCTACTTGCCTTTCTAATTGCCCTTTAGCATTAAGCACAGGTGTATTAGCTGCAGACAACCAAACCAACGAACCATCTTTTTTTAAGGCAGAAACTTCAATAGTAGAAGCTTCCAAATGAGCAGCTTTATCTCTTGCCGCTAAAATGATGTCTTTGTTGGTATTATTGGTAGATAGCACATCCCCTAACATTTTACCCTTTAGCTCTGCTAATGAATAACCCGTTAAGTTTTCTAATGCTTTGTTTACCCAAGTAATCTTGCCATTTTCATCAGCAATGGTAACACCAGTATTGGATTTACTTGCCACTAAAGAAAGGATTTGCAATTCTTCTTCTGCTTTTTTCTTTTCCGTAATATCGATAATAATTTCCACATCGGTTTCAACTTTACCATTTTCATCTAGTACTACAGTATGATAAATAGACAGCCAAATTGGTTGTTTATCTTTTCTATAAGCCAATAAATCAACAGTAAATGATTGCTTGTTCTGTGTAAAAGTCCTTGCATTTTCAATAATAGACATGTCTGTTTCCGGTCCGCTAATTAAATCCCCTAAAGGCTTACCTTTTAAATCGGCTAAATTAAATCCCGTAATTTTCTCAAAAGCATCATTAACCCAACTGACGTTGTTGTTTGCGTCGTTAATTACAACACCATTGTCAATTTTACTCGCTACAAAAGAAAGCTTTAATAATTCTCCTTCTACTCTTTTAATCTCAGTAATATCTCTACCATAACAATACCATTGCCCTTCTTTGGCTACCATGCTCCAGCCTATCCACTTAAACTGACCCGTTTTACTTACCAATCTAAAGTCGATACTAAACTCTTTAATTTTAGCAGCCAAACCTGTTTCAATAGTATAGACAACATCAGTTAAATCATCGTGATGACAAAAATTCCACATGCTTTTGCCAGTAACCTCAGCTACTTCATATTGGAGCAATTTGGTTACTGCTTCATTGATAAATAAGATTTCGCCATTTCGATCTAATACGCAATGTATCTCTGGTGAAACCGTAAAAATAGCTTTAAACTCTTGGTATTTTTTAGTTTGTATTTGTAATTCAGTATTTTTCCTTTTAAGTTCTAACTGGTTGATAATCTGTGCAGCAACCGTTGTTAGTGCTTGTAAAGCATTCGCATCTAAATTGCGAGGAACAACATCAAGTAGCGTTAAACAACCTAGTGGGAAACCTTTACTATCTTTTAATGGTACGGCGCAGTAAAACCTGATATGCGGGTCATTAACCACCATTGCATTTTTTGACAACCTATCATCAAGCAATGTATCTTGAGCTAAAAAGATATTGTCGTTCCACATTGTGAACTGAGAAACTACGTCATTATTTCTTGGAAACTTGTGCTGAAAAGAAAACAGATCACCAAAAACAGATTTCAAGATGACCTCTGTTCGATCTACCAAAGCCGCGTAAGCAACTGGCACTTGTGCAATTTGCGCAGCCAACTTAACCAAATTATCAAGCTCATCTTCCAATCCATCACCCAAAATATCATAAGAATACAGCGCCAAAAGGCGCTGCTCTTCAATTTCTGGACTAACAACAATACCTGTAAACATGAACTTTTAAAAAAGATTTATTTATATAAAGGGAAGTTACGAACTAAAGTTTGTACTTTCTCTTTAACTTGATTTAAAATATTTTCGTCTTCTGGACTTGTCAATACTTCATCAATTAAATCAACTATCTCTTGCATATGTTCTTCTTTAAAACCTCTAGAAGTAATAGCAGCAGTACCTACACGCATACCTGAAGTAACAAATGGAGATTTATCGTCAAACGGAACCATATTCTTATTTACCGTAATATCTGCTTTTTCTAAAGCATTTTCGGCTAGTTTCCCTGTAATGTTTTTATTTCTAAGGTCAATTAGCATTAAATGGTTATCTGTACCTCCAGAGACAATCCCATAACCTTTTGCAACAAATGCTTGGGCCATTGCTTGTGCATTCATACCAACTTGCTTAATATAATCGCCATATTCATCAGTTAAAGCTTCACCAAAAGCAATTGCCTTCGCCGCTATGATATGCTCTAGTGGACCACCTTGTGTACCAGGAAAAACTGCCATATCTAATAAATTAGACATCATTCTAGGCTCACCTTTTGGCGTTTTTAAACCCCATGGATTTTCAAAATCTTTACCCATCATAATCATTCCACCACGTGGACCTCTTAATGTTTTGTGCGTTGTCGTGGTTACAATATGACAATGTGGTAGCGGATTAGCCAACAATCCTTTTGCTATAAAACCAGCAGGATGAGAGATATCTGCCAATACCAATGCACCAATTTGATCAGCTACTTTACGAATAAAAGCATAATCCCATTCTCTTGAATAAGCTGAAGCACCACAAATAATTAATTTTGGCTTTTCTGCTAAAGCTACTTCTTCTAATTTGGCATAATCAATTAAGCCATCTTCTTTTTTAACTCCATAAAAATGTGGTTGGTACAATTTACCAGAAAAATTAACTGGAGAACCATGTGTCAAGTGACCGCCATGAGAAAGATCAAAACCTAATATTTTATCACCTGGCTGTATTACAGCAAGCATTACTGCAGCATTTGCTTGTGCACCAGAATGTGGTTGCACATTTACCCAAGCTGCACCAAATAATTTTTTAGCTCTTTCAATTGCTATATTCTCTATCTCATCAACCACTTGGCAACCACCATAATAACGTTTACCAGGCAAGCCCTCAGCATATTTATTGGTTAACACAGAGCCAGCGGCTTCCATTACCTGTTTGCTTACAAAATTTTCTGAAGCAATTAGCTCTAGGCCGTGCTCTTGTCTGTCTAATTCTTTATCAATTAAATCAAAAATTAAAGTATCTCGTTTCATTATGGAAATGTTTTTTTTGGTAAAAATAGCTAAATTATTGCTTAATTCAAGTCTTGTTATTCAATACATTAGGAATAAATAGTTAAACTTTAAATCTAATCCTTAATACGTGAAAAAAAATCTTTTTTCTTTCATTTGTAAATTAAACCACTTAAGAGCTCAATAATTGTCAATTTGAAAAGATTCTTAATAAAAGTATTAAACAAATTACCGTAATTTGTATTTTTAAACATTGCATGAAAGTTAAGACCGGACCTTTACTATCAACAATCAATTACCCTATTGATTTAAAGCAGTATAGCGAACAAGATTTAGAACAAATTTGTCAAGAGTTACGCCAATACATTATTGATGTAGTAAGTGTAAATGGAGGTCATTTTGGCGCAAGTTTAGGCGTGGTTGAATTAACCGTGGCTTTACATTATGCTTTAAACACGCCTTATGATAAACTGGTGTGGGATGTTGGCCACCAAGCCTATGGTCACAAAATTTTAACTGGCAGAAGAGACCAGTTTCATACCAATCGCATTATCAATGGCATTAGCGGCTTTCCTAAAATTAGCGAAAGTGAATATGATACTTTTGGAGTAGGACACTCTTCTACCTCAATTTCTGCCGCTTTAGGGATGGCTGTAGCCTCACATTACAAAGGAGAAAAAGACAGACAACACGTTGCTGTAATTGGCGACGGTGCCATGACTGCAGGCTTAGCCTTTGAAGGTTTAAACCATGCTGGGATAGAAAATTCTAACCTATTGGTGATTTTAAACGACAATTGCATGTCTATTGATCCGAATGTAGGTGCACTGAAAGAGTATTTAACTAGCATTACTACTTCTAAATCTTATAACCGTTTTAGAGAAGATGTCTCTCAAGTACTGATCAAGCTTTCTGAACTTGGTCCGAATGCACATAAATATGTTAAGAAAATAGAAAAAAGCATCAAAGGCACTTTGCTTAAACAAAGTAATTTATTTGAAGCTTTAAATTTTAGATATTTCGGCCCAGTTGATGGCCATGATGTGAAAAGACTAGCAGCTGTAATTAAAGATTTATCTGCTATTCCTGGTCCAAAACTATTGCACTGCGTAACTGTAAAAGGTAAGGGTTTTGCTTTAGCAGAAAAAGACCAAACCAAATGGCATGCGCCAGGGTTATTTGACAAAATCACCGGCGAGATTAAAAAATCAACACCAGATAAGCCACAAGCACCTAAATACCAAGATGTTTTTGGGCACACCATAGTAGAATTGGCAGAAGCAAATCAAAAAATTGTAGGGATTACGCCTGCAATGCCTTCAGGCTGTTCACTAAACATCATGATGAAAGCAATGCCAAACCGTGCTTTCGATGTTGGAATTGCCGAGCAACATGCCGTTACTTTTTCGGCAGGATTGGCAACACAAGGTTTAGTGCCTTTTTGCAACATCTATTCGAGTTTTATGCAAAGAGCATACGACCAAGTGATACACGATGTGGCGATACAAAATTTAAATGTGGTTTTCTGTTTAGATAGAGCAGGATTAGCAGGTGCTGATGGCGCCACACACCATGGTGCTTACGATATTGCTTACATGCGTTCTATTCCAAATATGATTGTAGCCTCGCCAATGAACGAGGAAGAATTACGCAACCTAATGTATACTGCCCAACAAGAAAATATGGGGCCATTTACCATTCGCTATCCACGCGGAAATGGCGTAATGCCAGATTGGAAACGCCCATTTAAAGCTTTAGCAATTGGTAAAGGCAGAAAAATAGCCGAGGGAGAAGATGTAGCAATCTTAACTATCGGACATGTAGGTAATTTTGCAGTAGATGCTTGTAAAGAATTAAATAGCGAGGGCATACACCCTGCTCATTACGATTTAAGATTCGTGAAACCCCTAGATGCAGCAATGCTACATGATGTTTTTACACGTTATCAAAATATAATAACCATAGAAGATGGTTGTTTACAAGGCGGAATGGGGAGTGCTGTTTTAGAGTTTATGGCAGACCACAATTACAAATGCAATGTAGTGAGATTGGGTATCCCAGATCAGTTTATTGAGCATGGAGAACAACCCGAATTATGGGCAGCTTGCGGTTACGATACCAATGCGATTATTGCAGCGGTCAAAAAGTTTGCAGTTAGTCGTACTACTAAAACTATAGCTTCTTAAAGAGCTCACCCAACATGGTCGTCATTTCGACTGGAGCAAAGCGAAATGGAGAAATCCTTAGTGAAGCGAGCGGAGAACGCTGAAAGGCTCAGCGCAGCTAAATCTTTGAAGGGCCGACAAGCAATTACAAAGATTTCTCCACTACGGTCAAAATGACGGGCTTGTATTTTGATCGAGATGACGGATTTATGTAACAATCGAAATGACGGACAATCACAATTCTTTTCGTCCTTTCG
The DNA here is from genome assembly GCA_019752795.1 of Sphingobacteriaceae bacterium. Classification (GTDB taxonomy): domain Bacteria; phylum Bacteroidota; class Bacteroidia; order Sphingobacteriales; family Sphingobacteriaceae; genus Pedobacter. The sequence continues at coordinate 5,464 of JAIELS010000193.1, read as the reverse complement.
ACTGGACTTGTACCGATTTTACATCGGTAGCAAAGCGAAATGGAGAAATCCTTAGTGAAGCGAGCGGAGAACCCTGAAAGGCTCAACGCAGCTAAATCTTTGAAATTGATTTTAAATAATAATGGAAAGAGGAGGCTGTATTTATATCATGACCAATTATCAGAGAAGTACCCTATACATAGGGGTTACCTCTGATTTAAGGAGTAGAATATACGAGCATCAAAATAAGATTTATCCCAATTCTTTCACAGCAAGGTACCATTTAATTTTTTGTATTTATTATGAAATGTTTCCAACTATAGAAGAAGCCATTGATAGAGAAAAGCAATTGAAAAGATGGAATAGGAGTAAAAAAGAAACTTTAATTAATAGATTGAATAAAGAATGGAAAGATTTAAGCCCTGAAATATTGGATTGGTAAAGTACAAGGATTTCTCCACTACAGTCGAAATGACGGGCTTGTATTTTGATCGAGATGACGGACGGCCACAAGCTTTTTCATCCCACTCACCCAAACCGAATAAATCTTTTAATGTATCTTTGGCAATTAATTAACACATGGAAAAAAACGCAAAAATATACATCGCTGGGCATAGAGGAATGGTAGGGTCTGCTATTTTTCGAAAACTTTTGCAAGAAGGTTATACCAATTTAATTACCAGAACTTCGGCTGAATTAGATTTAAAAGATCAGCAGGCAGTAACTGAATTTTTCGCGGCAGAAAAACCTGATTATGTTTTTTTAGCAGCGGCTAAAGTAGGAGGCATCATTGCTAACAATACTTATCGTGCTGATTTTTTGTATGAAAATTTGATGATTCAGAATAACGTGATTCATCAATCTTATGTCCATAATGTTAAAAAACTTTTATTTTTAGGCTCAAGTTGTATTTATCCAAAATTGGCTCCACAACCCTTAAAAGAAGAATATTTACTAACGGGTTTATTAGAAGAAACCAATGAACCTTATGCCATTGCAAAAATTGCAGGCATTAAAATGTGTGATGCCTATAGAGCGCAGTATGGCTGTAATTTTATTTCGGCCATGCCAACTAATTTATACGGGTATAACGACAATTATCATCCACAAAACTCTCATGTTTTACCTGCTTTAATTAGAAAATTTGATGAAGCTAAACGTAATGGCGATCAAACAGTTGCCATTTGGGGATCGGGTATGCCAATGCGAGAATTTTTATTCGCAGATGATTTAGCAGCCGCTTGTTTCTTTTTAATGCAAACTTATAACGAGCCAAATTTAATTAACATTGGCACAGGCGAAGATTTAACTATTAAAGATTTAGCCTTACTGATACAAGAAACTATTGGCTATGATGGTGAATTGGTTTTCGACAGCAGCAAACCTGATGGTACGCCAAGAAAACTAATGGATGTGAGTAAATTACATCAATTAGGCTGGAAACACCAGATTGATTTAAAAGAGGGTTTAAAATTAGCTTATCAAGATTATTTAGCTAACGTAGTTTAGGAGATTAATTTAAAACCGTAATGTTACGGGAGGTTTTTCACCAACCGCGAACACCTATTTCGTAAAAACATCTAACAAAATTATCATCCTGAGCTTGTCCAAAGGTCTCTTTGCAAAAAAGATTGCTTCACGCTAGCGCACATCCCCTGCTTCAGTTCGCAATGACGATTTATTTTTAAGAGCTTTCATGTTGATGGAGATTTTCACCGACCCTGAACATCCATTTTATAAAAAACTTAAATGAATTTTTATCCTGAGGTATACTAATCTTGTAAAATCGGATTTATATCGGTTGCTAAGCGAAGCCTGCTTGCCGCTAGAAGGAATCTCTTTGCAAAAACCCTACTGTTGTACCTCATAATCTAAGGCCTCATAGATAGAGTTTCTACTCAAATATTCCTTAACCAATTTCTTCATGGCAATCACCACTTGTCTATCGTCATTTTGCTTTGCACTTGCAATTAAATCATAAATCTGAGATTCGATTTCAGAAAAAACATACTCCCGCACTTTAGCAACCATAATTTTTTGATGGTGTGTTGGCAACGTGTTTTCATGATGGTTCAACAGCTCTTCAAAAAGCTTTTCACCTGGCCTTAAGCCAGAAAACTCTATTTTAATATCTTGATTAGGAACCAAGCCTGCCAAACGAATCATCTTCTTAGCTAATTCAATAATTTTAACTGATTTACCCATATCGAAGATGAATATTTCTCCGCCTTTACCCATACAACCTGCCTCTAGAACTAAGCTACAGGCTTCGGGTATGGTCATAAAATAGCGGGTAATATCTGGATGCGTAACCGTTACTGGTCCACCTTTTTCTATTTGCTCTTTAAACCTCGGAATAACTGAGCCATTAGAGCCCAATACATTGCCAAAACGGGTAGTAATAAATTTGGTGATAGGCTTAACATCTAACTCATTAATATAGCTCAAGCCATTGCTAAACACAAAATCTTTGGCACTCAAAGAATTATTGAGGGATTGCACATAAATCTCCGCTATACGTTTAGAAGCTCCCATTACATTGGTAGGGTTAACAGCTTTATCCGTAGAAATCATAACAAATTTCATCACACCATGCTTCACTGCTAAATCTGCTATAATTTTAGTACCTAACACATTTGTTTTAATAGCCTCTGCTGGGTTGTCTTCCATTAAAGGCACATGCTTATAGGCCGCCGCATGAAACACCACATGAGGTTTATAATTTTCAAAAAGATGACCCATCCTCTTCTCATCCCTTACATCGCCAACAAAAGCATGAAAATTAGTCTCTTTATGTGTCTCTTCTAGCTCTAAATAAACATGGTGTAAAGCAGTTTCAGACTGATCGCATAAAATAATTAAGTCAGTTTCAAAAGCCATCAATTGTCTTACAATTTCACTTCCAATAGAACCCGCAGCACCTGTAATTAATACTCTTTTGTTTTTTAACCCCGCTTTAATTGCAGAACAGTCGATTTCTATCGCTTGTCTATTTAATAAATCTTGAATATTGATATTTTTAATCTGAGCAGTTTTAAATTGCTTACCCGACCATTCACCTGCCGATGGAATATTGAGTACGGTAACGTTATTCGTTAAACAGGCATCTACCACATCGCTCTTGCGCTCTAAAGGAATAGAAAAAGAGGCAAAGATTAGCTCATCTACTTTATGCAACAAGATAAGATCTTCTATACTTGCTGCATTTAAAATCTTAATCCCATCTATAGATTTACCTACTTTACGGAGATCATCATCTACAAAAGCAATAATGGTCTTGTTGAGTTTTAAGTCGTGATCAAAAGCCCGCTTTGTGGCTAGACCAGCTTCTCCTGCACCATAAATAATCACCTTTCTTTTATCTAGCGACATATTTTTAACGTAGATAAAAAACTGTTTGATGACTACACGATAGATAATGAGGATTAAAGCACTAGCTAAGCCATTTAAAACCAATATTTTATTAGATATCAGTGGCTCATAATTAAATGATACCGCCGTTAGATTTAGCACCAAAAAAATCGCATTACTAATAATTACAGCGATCAAAATTCTAAAAGTATCTTGTGCACTGGTATAGCGCACAATACCGGTATATGTTTTTAATCTATAAAAAACAGCACAATTAATAAGCGTAAGAATTAATAGGTTTCTGCTAAAAGGAACGTAAACTAAATTTGCAAAATCTAAATTATAGCGTAGATAATAAGCAATGGTAAGTGCAACCATACAAAAGGTAAGGTCGAGCATCAGGATAATCCAACGAGGAACAATATTAATTTTGCTGAACAACATTTAATTTTTAAATAAATATATTACAAAAATTATTCCCTAACGAAATATTTATTTAAATTAATTCATTAATAACTGATAATCATGCAATTACATCAAACCAATAATTAATGTTTTAAAAGAATGAGCATAATTTGTAGGCTAAAGAGGGCATTCATGAGTAAAAGTTGAGCGCAGACTAAAACTGAGCGTTGATGGTGGTATCAGCTATCCAGTTGTCATCTCCACTTACAGGAGGCAACTCTCTATTATTCCGTCATCTTGACCACAGATTTAATAAAACTTGGCGCAATCCTTTCCCTTGCCTCATAAGCAACGAAACCCTAGTCGTATTAAGACCTTAACAGCATTAAACAATTGGCTACTACACAAGCGTTGCATGATCAATTTTTTTATAGCGATTGGTGTGATCAGCAACCTTATGATTTCATTTATTTAAATGGTGTAAAATTATGCACCATGTAACCAGCGATGAACTACAATACTTAATTTTGCAGTCTTATTTGAGATTATGTCTGTAGCAATAGAAAAAATACATCAGTCCCTATCACCTTTAAAAGAGGAAATCGTTCATCATAAAGTTTATAAGTTAATTAACTCTATTGACGAGCTAAAAGTTTTTATGCGTTACCATGTCTATGCGGTTTGGGATTTTATGTCACTATTAAAGGTACTTCAAATCAATTTAACCTGCACAACGCTACCTTGGTTCCCAGTTGGCTCTGGCGCTACAAGATCGCTGATCAATGAGATTGTTGCTGGTGAAGAGGCCGATGTAGATGCTTTCGGCAATAAGAAAAGTCATTTTGAGATGTACCTTGATGCGATGGAGCAATGTGGTGCAGCAACAGACGAAATCAACAGTTTTATAAGTGCTTTAAAGTCAGGGAAAACACTTGATCAGGCATTTGAACTAGCAGGAACACCCTTAGCAGCCAGGGAATTTGTGAATTATACTTTTTCTATTATCAATAGTGGCAAAACGCATAATCAGGCGGCGGCTTTCACATTTGGAAGAGAAGATCTAATTCCAAATATGTTCCATAGCATTGTAACTGATTTGAACGAAAAATTCCCTAATCAGATTTCTTTGTTCAAATACTATCTAGATCGTCATATTGAAGTAGACGGAGATCAGCATAGCCACCTTGCATTAGAGATGACAGCAGCATTATGTAGCAATAAAGCAGCTTATTGGAATGAGGCAGAGATTTGTAGCAAACAAGCTCTATTACAAAGAATAAAATTATGGGATGGGGTATACCAAGAGCTTGCCCAAAAAGAGGTAATGACAGCCTAAACGCTAATGTTTACAAAAATTTACTGTCAAACTGCAACACTTTAAAAAATCTTTTTCTTTTTAAAAACGATTTAACCCGCAATAGCATCCGTCAATTTTAAATCAACAAGCAATTTACTATATTGTTGGCTTTAAAAACCTATATGGAATTTACCCGAATTAGCCCACATCCTGCTTTAGCAGAATTGATTGAATGTTATTGGATGATGTATAGCGATGAGACCATGCCCATAGTAGAGAAAATTATTCCGGATGGTTTTACAGAGCTTATTTTCAATTACAGGGATGTTTATCAGTCTCAAATTAGCGGCAATTGGAGCTTGCAAACTCCAAATTTATTAGCTGGGCAGTTGCGTAGCTTCTTTTACTTGAAAAATACAGGTGCTACTGGCT